>NZ_JBVVOS010000024.1:0-140239 GCF_055807515.1 Bradyrhizobium sp. Kon69
CTCCAAAGGAATTTGCCGAGACCAAGACACACGCCACTCGATCAGCGAATTAGTGGACATGCACAATTGCGAGGAGCCCTCGCGACGAAGCAATCCAGAGTCCCTCCGCGGAAAGATTCTGGATTGCTTCGCTTCGCTCGCAATGACGGAAACGTGGGGCTGCCGCCGGGCGAGACAACCTCTTGACTTACCCATAATCCCACGGTTATGAATACACCCATAACTTACAGGTTATGGATTCCATGCCCGTCGCCGCTCACGACCTTCTGTTCAGGACGCTCGCCGACCCCACCCGTCGGGCGATCTTCGAGCGCTTGTGCCGCGAGGGCGAACAGACGGTCGGGGCCCTGACAGCACTGTCGGGCGTGTCCCAACCCGCAGTCTCAAAACATCTCGGCGCGCTGAAGCAGGCTGGCCTCGTGCGCGACCGGCATCAAGGGCGGCAGACGCATTACAGCGCCCAGCCCGGCGCGCTCAATCCGCTGATCGACTGGACCAGCCAGATGGCCGGATTCTGGCAGAACCGGCTCGACGCGCTCGACGATCTCCTGAAGAGGATGGACCAATGAACGAATCCGCGACCGAAACCCGATCTGTCGTCGTCGAGCGCGAATTTGCCTTTCCGGCAGAGCGGATCTGGCGCGCGCTGACGCAGCCCCATCTGATCGAGGAATGGCTGATGAAGAACGACTTCAAGCCGAGCGTGGGCCACCGCTTCAACCTTCGCGGCGAGTGGGGCGGCGTGCTGGACTGCGAGGTCCTCACCATCGAGCCGCAGAAGACGCTCGCCTACACCTGGAATTTCTCGCATGACGACGCGGCGTTCGATCTCAAGAGCGTCGTGACCTTCACGCTGACGCCCACGGGTGCAGGCACGCATCTGCGTGTCGAGCAAGCGGGCTTCAGCCCGACGCAGAAGCAGGCTTTCGGCGGCGCGCATGCCGGCTGGAAGCAGTTTTTCGCCAAGCTGGACGAACTGCTGGCCCGGGCAGATTAGCTCGGCCGCCGGCCTTCATTCGATCATCTCAAAAGGAGGTTTCATTGACCGGAAACATGTGGATTCGGCAGATCCATCGCTGGCTGTCGATCGCTTTCACGCTTGCCGTCATCGCCAACATCGTCGCCATGACCATGCAGCTCCAGGCCATCTGGATCGGCTTCCTCGCGCTGGTCCCACTGATCCCGTTGCTCGCGACCGGGCTCTATATGTTCGCGCAGCCCTATCTCGGCCGCGGCCGCGGCGCCCGACAAGAGGCGTGAACATGAAGAAGGCCGTGACCGCGAAAAACAGCAGCACGACGAAGACGGATGGCGCTACTCCATCCAGGATGATCGACGGCAGGATCAAGGAGCTCGGCGACTGGCGCGGCGAGATGCTCGGGCGAATCCGAGGCCTGATCAAGGAGGCCGACCCTGATGTCGTCGAGGAATGGAAGTGGCGCGGCGTTCCGGTGTGGGAGCACGACGGCATCATCTGCACCGGCGAGACCTACAAGGCCGTGGTGAAGCTGACGTTTGCCAAGGGCGCGGCGCTGGAGGATCCCGCGGGCCTGTTCAACTCGAGCCTCGACGGCAACGTGCGCCGCGCGATCGATATTCGCGAAGGCGACAAGATCAACGAGAAGGCGTTGAAGGCGCTGATCCGCGCGGCGGTGGAGCTGAATGCGTCGAAAGCCAAGAACAAGCCGGCGAAACGTTCCGGATAGAACAGTCGTCGCGGAGCCACGAACGCTTTCCTTCTCCCCTTGTGGGAGAAGGTGGCGCGAAGCGCCGGATGAGGGGTCTCTATCGACACGGGAAAATGTGGAGAGATACCCCTCACCCAAGTGAGCTTGTGTCTCCTGGCATCGCCGCCCTCTCCCACAAGGGGCGAGGGCACATCAACGCGCATCTCGACGTATTGCTCTGCACAGTCAGCCGCCGTCAGGCCACCGCCGAGATCGGGCGCGGGCTTACGACGTATTCGCGCAGCACCTTGTCGTTGGCGTCGACCTCGATCAGCGCGACGTCGTAGGTCCAGAGATCGGCCAGATGCTGGAGCACGCGCTTGGCGTCGGTCTCGTTGAGCTGCGCGCCCTTGATGACATGGTGATGCAGGATCAGCCGCCGGTCGCCGGAGAGATCGACGTCGACCACCTCGATATTCGCGTCGATGTAGCCGACATCGTGCTGCCGTGCCAGTTCGCGCCGGACCCGGCGGAAGCCGCGCTCGTCATGAATGGCGTCGACGCGAATGCCGGCGCGTTCCTCGGGATCGTCGTGCAGGTGGAACATGCGGAGGTGCCGCATCAGCTTCGGGCTCAGGAACTGGGCGATGAAGCTTTCATCGCGGTAGTTGGCCCAGACGTCGCGCAGCACACCCATCACGTCGTTCTTGCCGGCGATGTCCGGGAACCATTCGCGGTCCTCGTCTTCCGGCCTCGTGACGATGCGCTCGATGTCCTGCATCATGGCGAAGCCGAGCGCATAGGGGTTGAAGCCGGAAAAGCGCTGGTCGTCGAATTCGGGCTGGAACACGACGTTGGTGTGCGACTGCAGGAATTCGAGGAAATTGCCGTCGCTGATGCGGCCCTGCTGATGCAGCTTGGTCATGATGCGATAGTGGACGTAGGTCGCCGTCCCCTCGTTCATCACCTTGGTCTGGCTCTGCGGATAGAAATATTGCGCGATGTGGCGCACGATGCGCAACAGCTCGCGCTGCCAGGGCGCCAGCCGCGGCGCGCTCTTCTCGAGGAAATACAGCAGGTTCTCCTGCGGCAGGCCGAGCAGCTTGCGGCGCCGTTCGATGCTGAGCGCGGACCGGGTCTTGCTCTTTCCTGCCGGCACGGTGCGCCAGAGGTCGTTGAAGACCTCCTCCTCGTGCTGGCGGCGGCGCCCTGCCCGCTTCTCTTCGGCGCGCAGATCGAGCTTCTTCTTGCCGGGATAGCGGTCGATCCCGTGCGACATCAGCGCATGCGCGGCATCGAGGGTGCGCTCGACCTCGACGCGGCCGTAGCGATCCTCGCATTGCATGACGTAGTTCTTGGCGAAATCCAGATAGTCCAGGATGCCGTCGGCGTCGGTCCACTGCTTGAAGAGATAGTTGTTCTTGAAGAAGTGGTTGTGGCCGAAGGCGGCGTGCGCGATCACCAGGGTCTGCATCGTCGCCGTGTTCTCCTCCATCAGGTAGGAGATGCAGGGCGACGAGTTGATCACGATCTCATAGGCAAGACCCATGAGGCCCTTGCGGTATGAGGCCTCGTGATACGCGAAGTGCTTTCCGAACGACCAGTGCTTGTAGAACAGCGGCATGCCGACCGACGAATAGGCGTCCAGCATCTGCTCGGCGGTGATGACCTCGATCTGGTTCGGATAGACGTCGAGCCCGAGATCTTTCGTCGCCACCTCCTCGCAGGCATCCGTGATGCGCTGCAAGGTGTGAAAATCCCAATCGGCGCCTTCGAACAAGCGTTCCGTCATGGAGCGGCTTTCTCCTGGGCAGTGTCGCGGCGCTGAAACAGATCGTGGAACACCGGAAAAATCTCGCTGCGCTCGCTGACCTTGCGCATCGAGAGCGGTGCGCCGCTGTTGCGCAGGCGCTCGTAGAGGGTCCAGAGTGAGGAGTCGGACAGATCGAAGGCACTGCCGCCGGACTCGCCGACCTCGAGATAGGCGAAGAACTGGCAGACCGGCAGGATCTTGTCGGTCAGCAGCATGCCCGCGAGCTCGCCGTCGGAATAGGAATTGTCGCCGTCGGAGGCCTGCGCGGCGTAGATATTCCAGTCCGACGGGCTGAAGCGTTCGCGGACGATCTCGTGCATCGCCTGCAGCGCGCTGGAGACCAGCGTGCCGCCGGAAGCCGGGCCGTAGAAGAAGGTCTGCTCGTCGACCTCCTCGGCGCGATCGGTGTGGCGGATGAAGACGATGTCGACATGCTTGTAGCGGCGCTTCAGGAAGACGTAGAGCAGCATGTAGAAGCGCTTGGCGAGATCCTTCATGTGCTCGGACATCGAGCCCGACACGTCCATCAGGCAGAACATCACGGCCTGGGCAACGGGCTTGGGCACGGTCTCGAAGCGGCGGTAGCGGATGTCGATCGGATCGATGAAGGGAATGCGCTTGGACTTCGCCTTCAGTTTTTCGAGCTGGGCCAGCAGCAGCAGACGCTCGTCCTCGTCCGCGCATGCGGCGATGGCGGCTTCGAGCTCCTCGATCTCCTCCTTGCTGGGGCGCTTGAGCGCGATACGGCGCGCCATTGCGCGCCGAACCGTCCGGCTCACCGAGATGTTGGATGGCGAGCCCGACGTGGTGTAGCCGGCGCGCTGGATGCCCTCGCTCTCGGTCTGCGCGATCTTGCGCTTGGCGAGATCGGGAAGCTCGAGATCATCGAGGAAGAGATCGACGAATTCGTCGCGGCTGAGCACGAAGCGGAAGGCGTCCTCGCTGTCGCCTTCGCCCGGACCGGAATCCTTGGCGCTGCCCTGGCCGGAGCGCTGGAGGTAGTCGCCCTCGATGAACTTCTTGTTGCCGGGCAACACCATGTCGCGCGTTCCGCCGTCGCGGCGGAAACGCGGCTCGTGCATGCCGTCAAGCGGAATGGTGACCTCGCCACCCTCCAGGACGTCCTTGATGTCGCGTTCCTGCGAGGTCTTCTTGACGGCGCCCTGCACCAGGGATTTGGCCCGACGCAAGAACCGCTGCCGGTTCTCGAGACTCTTGCCGCCTGGATTCAGGCGCCTGTCAATAATGTGAATCGGCACTTTTCCATCCGCCTCAACCGGCCTGCTTCACGCGCATGTACCATTCGACGAGCCGGCGAACCTGACGCTCGGTGTAGCCGCGCTCCACCATGCGTGCGACGAACTCGCCGTGCTTCTTCTCCGTCTCGCCGTCCTTCTTCGACCCGAAGGAGATGACCGGAAGCAGGTCCTCGACCTGGGAGAATATCCGCTTTTCGATCACATCGCGAATCTTCTCGTAGGAGATCCAGGTCGGATTCTTACCGCCGTTCTGGGCGCGCGACCGTAACGAGAATTTGACCACCTCGTTGCGGAAATCCTTCGGGTTGGCGATGCCCGCCGGCTTCTCGATCTTGGTCAGCTCCTGGTTCAAGAGTTCGCGATCCAGCAGCTGGCCGGTGTCGGCGTCCTTGAAATCCTGGTCCTCGATCCAGGCATCGGCGTAGTCCACGTAGCGGTCGAACAGGTTCTGACCGTAATCCGAGTAGGATTCGAGATAAGCCTTCTGGATCTCGTTGCCGATGAACTCGGCATAACGCGGCGCCAGGTCGGCCTTGATGAATTCGAGGTAGCGCTTCTCGACTTCCTCGGGCAGCTGCTCGCGCTTGATCGATTGCTCGAGCGCGTACATCAGATGCACGGCGTCGGCGGCGACTTCCTGCGGATCGTGGTTGAAGGTCGCAGCCAGGATCTTGAAGGCAAAGCGGGTGGAAACACCGTCCATGCCCTCGTCGACGCCGGCGGCATCGCGATATTCCTGGACGCTGCGCGCCTTCGGATCGGTCTCCTTCAGGCTCTCGCCGTCGTAGACCCTCATCTTGGCGTAGGTCGTGGAATTTTCGTGCTTCCGCAGGCGCGACATCACCGAGAACCGCGCCAGCGTTTCCAGCGTCGCGGGCGCGCAAGGCGCGGCCGCGAGCTCGGAGCCCTGGATCAGCTTCTCGTAGATCTTCTGCTCTTCCGTGATCCGCAGGCAATAAGGCACCTTGATCACGCAGATGCGGTCGATGAAGGCCTCGTTGTTCTTGTTGGCCTTGAAGCTCGACCATTCGGCTTCGTTGGAGTGCGCGAGGATGACGCCGGTGAACGGAATAGCGCCGATGTTCTCGGTGCCGATGTAGTTGCCTTCCTGCGTCGCGGTGAGCAGCGGGTGCAGCATCTTGATCGGCGCCTTGAACATCTCGACGAACTCGAGCACGCCCTGGTTGGCGCGGTTGAGGCCGCCGGAATAGCTGTAGGCGTCGGGATCGTTCTGCGCATAGGTTTCGAGCTTGCGGATGTCGACCTTGCCGACCAGCGAGGAGATGTCCTGGTTGTTCTCGTCACCCGGCTCGGTCTTGGCGATTCCGATCTGGCGCAGCCGCGACGGCTGGATCTTTGCGACCCGAAACTGGGAAATGTCGCCGCCAAAGGCTTCCAGCCGCTTGTAGCACCACGGGCTCATCAGGCCGGTGAGACGGCGGCGCGGAATGCCGTATTTCTCTTCCAGCATCGGGCCGAGCTGATCCGGATCGAACAGGCTGAGCGGGCTTTCGAACACGGGCGAGAGCTCGTCGCCGGCCTTGAGCACGTAGATCGGGTGCACTTCCATCAGCGACTTGAGCCGCTCGGCGAGCGAGGACTTGCCGCCGCCGACCGGACCGAGCAGATACAGGATCTGCTTGCGCTCTTCGAGGCCCTGCGCCGCGTGACGGAAGAAACCGACGATGCGCTCGATGGTTTCTTCCATGCCGTAGAAGCCAGCGAAGGCCGGATAGGTGCGGATCGTGCGGTTCAAAAAAATACGGCCAAGGCGTGGGTCCTTGGCCGTGTCAATCGTCTGGGGCTCACCGATCGCTGCTAGCAGTCGTTCGGCCGCGTTCGCGTATTTCATGGGATCGCTTCGACACGATTCCAGATATTCCGCCATCGACATGTCGTGTTGGCTTCTCGCCTCGAACGACTTAGCGAAAGCGTTGAATAGAGAATCGTTGTACATGATCCCTCTCCGCGTGAGTTCCGCTACACAATTGAACGAAAGCAGCGACCGGACCGTTCCTTAGCGCCACTCTCGAATCAGCGTGAGCACATGACGATCATTCGACACCCGGGCGCCTTCTCGGCGCAACGCACAACGTAGGCACAGGGTGAGTTACGAACAGGCACCTGCCTGATATTTGAGCGAATCTTTGTCTATATTGGCTCATTTCCAGAAAATGTCACTCGCTCGCAACATCCGGGCGTTACCGGGGATGCGTTCATCCGGCGCCCCATCATAGCGATCTGCGAACGGCGATCTTATGACGCTTGTACGGCGAAGCCTTGGGTGCCGCGTTCATCTTCCTGCTGCAATGCGGTGGGTGGACCGCCGGCGGCGTGACAGTCGCGGCAAGCGCGCAGCAGTGTATCAAAATCGGTCGCCAGGCCCTCCGACCGGATGACGATGCGGTCGTTCTGCCGATCGTCCTGCGCACAACGGGCCAAGCCGCGGATGGTGCAGAGCTGCCGCTGCAAGGCCGGCGTCGGCGTCAGCACGATCACCTTGCGCCCGCGGCGTTCTTCAGCCGAAATCTCCGCGATCGAGTCCCACAGCAGAAATTCATTGCCGATGCGGAGATCGCGGATGCCATAGGGGGTGACGATCACCACCGATCCCCGTTCGGCGGGGAGCATCCAGATCAGCCGACCGGTCATCAGGGCGAACACCACCACGCCAGCAGAGCCGACCGTCGTGTCGTAATCGCCAAAAGCATCCCACCAGCCCAAGGCGAGTGTCGCGCTGAGCAGCGTCGTGGCGAAGCCCGCTACGACCAGCAGCCGGGTTTGGGTCGTACATGGACCGATTTCGAGATCGTGGGACGCATCGACGCTTCCGGTCGACGGGGCCGATTGGGGACTGTCTGTGACAGCGAGCGCCAGACGGTCATGATGTGCTTGCATGCTTTCCCCCAGCATGGCCATTCGCGACCGAGCCACGACGCATCAGGCGGACCGGAATCCGCTGATGAGTACTCCGCGCAGCCACGAGCGACGAGCCGAGGCAGCTGACGTTACGCAACGAGGCCAGGCCGTTTTCTCACGGCCAACGACCTTTTACGCAACTCGGCTCCCTCTACGCGGATCGCCATGACCGCGACGGAGTTACACTGGAGGATATGACGCCCATACCCTTGATTGGTTCCCTCAAGGATGCATGTAAGCTAGAGGATAGCGCGTCAGGACCGGCGCGGAAACCCCTCGCCCGCAGGCTTGGAGATAAATTAGCATCATGAATCCCGTCAAAGAACTGGAAAAGCACGGACAAGCCGTCTGGCTGGACTTCCTGGCCCGCGGCTTCATCGCCAAGGGCGACCTGAAGCGGCTGATCGACACCGACGGCGTCAAGGGCGTCACCTCCAACCCCTCGATCTTCGAGAAAGCGATCGGCAGCTCGGACGAATACGACGCGCCGATCGGCAAGGCGTTGAAGCGCGGCGATCGGTCGGTCGCCGACCTGTTCGAGGCCGTCGCGGTCGAGGACATCCAGAACGCCGCCGACGTGCTGCGCCCGGTCTACGACCGCCTCAAGGGCGGCGACGGCTATGTCAGCCTGGAAGTCTCGCCCTATCTGGCGATGGACACCGGTGAAACGGTCACCGAGGCGCGGCGGCTCTGGAAGGACGTCAACCGCAAGAATCTGATGGTGAAGGTGCCGGCGACGCCGGAGGGCCTGCCGGCGATCGAGACCCTGATCGGCGACGGCATCAGCATCAACATCACGCTGCTGTTCTCCAGGGACGTCTATCTGCAGGTTGCCGAGGCCTATCTCGCCGGTCTGGAGACATACGTCGCAGGTGGCGGCGACCCCTCGCACGTGGCGAGCGTGGCGAGCTTTTTCGTCAGCCGCATCGACTCGGTGGTCGACAAGCAGCTCGACGAGAAGATCGCCCGCGCCAACGACCCGAGCGAGAAGGAACGGCTCGCCGCGCTGAAGGGCAAGGTCGCGATCGCCAATGCGAAGGTCGCCTACCAGGATTACAAGCGCCTGTTCTCTGGTCCCCGCTGGGACAAGCTCGCCGCCAAGGGCGCCAAGCCGCAACGCATGCTGTGGGCCTCGACCGGCACCAAGAACAAGGATTACAGCGACGTCCTCTATGTCGAGGAATTGATCGGTCCCGACACCATCAACACCGTGCCGCCGGCGACACTGGATGCGTTCCGCGACCATGGCACGCCGCGCGACAGCCTGGAAGAGAATGTCGACGACGCCAGGCGCGTGCTGGAAGAGCTGGAGCGCTCCGGCGTCTCGCTCGATGCCATCACCGAGGAGCTCGTCAAGGATGGCGTCAAGCAATTTGCCGACGCCGCCGACAAGCTCTATGGCGCGGTCGCCCACAAGCGCGCCACCGTGCTTGGGCCCGCGATCGACCGCCAGCTTCTCTCGCTCGGCGACGGTCTCGGCAAGGCCGTGGCCAAGAGCACCGAGGAATGGCGCGCGTCGGCAAAGATCCGCCGGCTGTGGCAGCGCGACAAATCGGTCTGGACCGGCACCGACGAGGACAAATGGCTCGGCTGGCTCGACAGCGCCGCCAAGGCCGACGTCGCCGACTATGAGGACTATGCCAGCCGCGTGAAAGGCCAGAAATTCTCCGACGCCGTCGTGCTCGGCATGGGCGGATCAAGCCTCGGGCCGGAGGTGCTGGCCGAGACCTTCGGCAAGAAGCCCGGGTTCCCGAAGCTCCACGTGCTGGATTCCACCGATCCGGCACAGGTGCGGGCGATGGAGGCCAGGATCGACATCGCCAACACCGTGTTCATCGTCTCCAGCAAGTCCGGCGGCACCACCGAACCGAATGCGATGAAGGATTATTTCCACGAGCGCGTCGCGCAGGCGGTCGGGCCGAAGGTCAAGACCGGCCACCGCTTCATTGCGGTCACCGATCCCGGGTCGTCGCTGGAGAAGGCGGCGAAGACGCTGAACTACGCGCGCATCTTCCACGGCGAGCCCTCCATCGGCGGACGCTACTCGGTGCTCTCGCCGTTCGGGCTGGTGCCGGCGGCAACCGCGGGCATCGATATCAAGACCTTCATCAAGCACGCGCTTGCGATGGCCCGCTCCTGCGGACCGGACGTGCCGCCAAGTGAGAACCCCGGCGTGCAGCTCGGCCTTGCCATGGGCCATGCAGCGCTCGAAGGCCGCGACAAGGTGACGATCCTGTCGTCGAAGAAGATCGCCGATTTCGGCGCCTGGGCCGAGCAGCTCATCGCGGAATCGACCGGCAAGAACGGCAAGGGCCTGATCCCGATCGACGGCGAGCCGCTGGGCGAGCCCGCGGTCTATGGCAATGACCGGCTCTTCATCGACATCCGTATCGAGGGTGAGGCGGATGCCGCCCATGACTCGCAGCTTGCTGCGATCGAAGCGGCCGGCCATCCCGTCGTGCGCATCGTGATGAAGTCGATCGACCATCTCGGCCAGGAGTTCTTCCGCTTCGAGATGGCAACGGCGGTGGCGGGCAGCATCCTCGGCATCAACCCGTTCGACCAGCCGGACGTGGAAGCGGCCAAGATCAAGACCCGGGAGCTCACCGCCTCGTTCGAAAAGACCGGCGCGCTGCCGGCCGAACGGCCGGTGGTCAGCACCACCGAGGCCGATCTCTACACCGACGAGACCAATGCCGTGGCCCTGCGCGCCGCCGGCGCCAACGGCGACTTCACCTCATGGCTGAAGGCGCATCTGTCGCGCTCCAAACATGGCGATTATGTCGCCCTGCTCGGCTACATCGCCCGCGACAAGGCGACGATCGACGCACTCCAGACCATGCGGCTCGAAGTGCGCGAGAAGCGACATGTCGCAACCTGCGCCGAGTTCGGACCGCGTTTCCTGCACTCAACCGGGCAGGCCTACAAGGGCGGGCCCGACAGCGGCGTGTTCCTCCAGATCACCGCCGACGATGCCAGGGACTTGCCGGTGCCGGGCCAGAAGGCCAGCTTCGGCGTCATCAAGGCCGCGCAGGCGCGCGGCGACTTCGACGTGCTTACCGAGCGCGGCCGGCGCGCGCTGCGCGTCCACCTGAAGGGTGGGCTCAAGAAGGGTCTCGCGGCGCTCAATGCGGCGCTCAATGACGCACTGAACTAAGGGAATTCCTCAAATGCAACTCGGCATGATCGGCCTCGGCCGGATGGGCGGCAACATCGTTCGCCGCCTGATGCGCCACGGACATTCGACGGTGGTGTACGACAAGGATGCCAAGGCCGTCGCGGGCCTTGCCGCAGACGGCGCTGTCGGCTCGGCGACGCTCGAAGAGTTCATTGCGAAACTGGAGCGGCCGCGCACGGCTTGGGTGATGCTGCCGGCCGGCCACATCACCGAGACCACGATCGACACGATCGCGGGCGTGATGCAGGAAGGCGACGTCATCATCGACGGCGGCAACACGTTCTGGCAGGACGACGTCCGCCGCGGCAAGGCGCTGAAGAAGCGCGGCATCCACTATGTCGACGTCGGCACCTCCGGCGGCGTCTGGGGCCTCGACCGCGGCTATTGCATGATGATCGGCGGCGAGAAACAGGTGGTCGATCGGCTCGATCCGATCTTCGCCGCGCTCGCGCCCGGCGCCGGCGACATTCCGCGCACGGAGGGACGTGAGGGCCGCGATCCCCGCATCGAGCAGGGCTACATCCATGCCGGCCCCGTCGGCGCCGGGCATTTCGTCAAGATGATCCACAACGGCATCGAATACGGCCTGATGCAGGCCTACGCCGAAGGTTTTGATATTCTCAAGAACGCCAACATCGAGGCCTTGCCGGCGGATCATCGTTACGATTTCGATCTCGCCGATATTGCCGAAGTGTGGCGCCGCGGCTCCGTGATTCCGTCCTGGCTGCTCGATCTCACTTCGACGGCGCTCGCCGACAGCCCGGCGTTGACGGAATATTCCGGTTTCGTCGAGGATTCCGGCGAAGGACGCTGGACCGTGAACGCCGCAATCGACGAGGCCGTGCCGGCCGAAGTCCTGACCGCGGCGCTGTTCGCACGTTTCCGTTCCCGCAAGGAACACACCTTCGCGGAGAAAATTCTCTCAGCGATGCGAGCCGGCTTCGGCGGCCACAAGGAGCCGAAGCAGCCGGCTGCTTCGAAGCCCAAATAGCTCGGAAGTAAAACGTAACAAGCGAAGGCCAATAGTTCGTGACAAAAGACCCGCAAGCCAAGCGCAAGCCGGAAAATTGCGCCTTCGTCATCTTTGGTGTCACCGGCGACCTCACCCATCGGCTGGTGATGCCATCGCTCTACAATCTTGCGGCCGAGCATCTGTTACCGGAAAAGTTTTGCGTGGTCGGCGTCGCCCGCCGGAGCCAGTCGGACGACGAGCTGCGCGACAGCCTGTTGAAGGGCTTGCGCCAGTTCGCGACCCGTCCGGTGGACGACGACATTGCCAGGAAGCTGCTGGAATGCGTGACCTTCGTCGAAGCCGACGCAAAGGATCCGCCATCCTTTGATCGCCTGCGCGAGCATCTGGATTCCCTGGAATGCGCGCAGGACACCGGCGGCAACCGGCTGTTCTACCTCGCGACCCCGCCGGCTGCGTTCGCGCCGACCGCGCGCGAGCTCGGCCGCACCGGCATGATGAAGGAGAACGGCGCCTGGCGGCGGCTGGTGATCGAAAAGCCGTTCGGCACCGACCTCGCCTCGGCGCGCGCGCTGAATGGCGAGCTGCTGAAGATCATGGACGAGCACCAGATCTACCGGATCGATCACTATCTCGGCAAGGAGACGGTGCAGAACATCCTGGTGCTGCGCTTTGCCAACGGCATGTTCGAGCCGATCTGGAATCGCAACCATATCGACCACATCCAGATCACGGTGGAGGAAAAGCTCGGCGTCGGCCATCGCGGCGGCTTCTACGATGCCACCGGCGCGCTGCGCGACATGGTGCCGAACCATCTATTTCAGCTGATGTCGCTGGTCGCGATGGAGCCGCCGGCGCGTTTCGACGCCCATTCGGTGCGCTCCGAGAAGGCCGAGATTCTGACCTCGATTCAGCGCCCGAGCGAAGAAGAAGCGCTGAAGAGCTCGGTGCGCGCCCAATATCTGTCGGGGCAAATCGGCGACGATGAGATCCCGGACTATCGCAAGACCGAGGACGTCAAACCCGGCAGCACCACCGAGACCTATGTCGCGCTGAAGCTGATGATCGACAATTGGCGCTGGGCCGGCGTGCCGTTCTACTTGCGCACCGGCAAGGCGCTCGGCCACAAGCGCACCGAGGTCGCGATCAAGTTCAAGCAGGCACCGTTGTCGATGTTCTCAGGCACCGCTGTCGATCGCCTCTCCCAGAACTTCCTGACGATCGGCATCGCGCCGACCGAGACCATCGAGCTCCAGTTCAACGCCAAGATCCCGGGGCCGAGCGTCACCATCGACGGCGTCGAGATGAAGTTCCGCTATGGCGACTATTTCCGGGCCGATCCCTCGACCGGCTACGAGACGCTGATCTACGACTGCATGATCGGCGACAACATCCTGTTCCAGCGCGCCGACGGCATCGAAGCCGGATGGGAGGCGGTGCAGCCGTTCCTGGACGCCTGGAAGAACGCGGGCAGCAACGGCATCGAGACCTATCAAGCCGGCAGCGACGGCCCCGCCTGCGCCGATGAATTGCTCCGCCGCGACGGCCGAAGCTGGCGCAAGTTTTCGTGACGGCAGCCGGACAGCCGAAGCTCATCGTCGCGGCCGACGCCGAGGCTCTCGCGCGGGCCGCGGCCGAGCGGGTGATGGCGCGAATCGCCGACAATCCCGGGCGCATCGCGATCTGCCTGACCGGCGGCTCCAGCCCGAAGAAGCTCTACCAGCTGCTGGGCAGCGAGGCCTGGCGCGAAAAAATCCCGTGGGAGCGCGTGCACTGGTTCATCGGTGACGAGCGCTTCGTGCCCGAAAGCGACCCCCTCAACAATATGGCGGTTGCCCGCGCGACCTTTCTCGATCGCAACGCGCCCTCCGGCCATGTTCACCCGATCCCGACGACGGCTGACACCCCCGATCAGAGCGCCGAGGCCTATGCGCGCGAGCTGCAGGCTTTCTATGGCGCGGAAAGCCTGGATCCGGCGCGGCCGCTGTTCGACATAGTCTTGATGGGCGCAGGTCCCGACGGCCACACCGCGTCGCTCTTCCCGGGTTACCCCGCGATCGAGGAGACCGAGCGCTGGGTGGTCGGCGTCCTCAAGGCCAATGTTGCCCCCTTCGTGCCACGGGTCTCGCTCACCCTGCCCGCGCTGGCGTCCTGCCGCGAAATGCTGTTCGAGATAGCGGGGCACGACAAGCAGCCGATCTTGACGCGCCTGCTCAATGGCGAGACTCTGCCGGCTGTACGCGCGCGCTCGAATGGCGAGACCGTCTGGCTGGTCGACCAAGCCGCGCTTCCGGGGGGAATTCGTGACGGGCGTTGAAGCACCTTGTGCATTGATCGTGATGGGCGTGTCGGGCTCGGGCAAGAGCACGGTTGCAAAAGCGCTGGGCGAGCGGCTGGGCTGGCGATTCGAGGACGGCGACAGCTTTCATCCCGCCAGCAATGTCGAGAAGATGCGGGCCGGCCATCCCCTCACCGACGAGGACCGCTGGCCCTGGCTCAACGCCATCGCCGACGAGATCGCGCGGGTCTGTGACAAGGGCGAGCACGTGATCATCGCCTGCTCGGCGCTGAAGCATACTTATCGGGACGTGCTGCTGCGCGGACGCGACGACGTCCGCTTCGTCTTCCTCAGGGGCACGAAGGAGCTGATCGCCGCACGCCTGGCGCAACGCAAGGGGCACTTCATGCCGCCCGGCCTGCTGACGAGCCAGTTCAACACGCTGGAGCCGCCGGAGGCTGGCGAGCACGTGATCACCGTCTCGATCGACGAATCCGTGGAAGCGATCGTGGACGGCGCGGTGCGGCAGTTGAAACTGGGCGGCGCGAAACGCTGAGGCCAAACACCCAAGAAAACATCCAAGGGACCGCCATGACAAAAATCTCGCTCGTCGTCTCCGACGTCGACGGTACGCTGCTGACCAAGGACAAGACGCTGACCGACCGCGCGAGGTCCGCGGTGCAGCGTCTGCACCAGGCCGGCATCGGTTTCACGATTACGTCGAGCCGCCCCGCGATCGGCATGCGCTTCCTGATCGAGCCGCTGGCGCTCTGGCTGCCGGTCGGCCCGTTCAACGGCTCCTCGATCGTCGACCCCGAGATGAATCCGGTCGAGCAGCATCTCATCCCCGCCGGCGCGGCCGAGCGAAGCTTGCAAATTCTCCGGGACTTCGGCGCCGACATCTGGCTGTTCACCACCGACAAATGGCTGATCGACAAGCCTGATGGCCAATACGTCGCTCACGAGCAGCACACCATCCGCTCCGATCCCACCATCGTGACGGACTTTTCACCGTATCTCGCCAGCGCCTGCAAGATCGTTGGCGCCAGCGCCGATGCGGCTGGCCTCGAGCGTTGCGAGAAGGCGATGCAGCAGGCACTCGGCAGCGAGGCGATGGCAGTGCGTTCGCAAACCTATTACCTCGACATCACCCCGCCCGGCTTCGACAAGGGCACATTCGTGCAAGCCATGGCCAGGCGCCTCGGCATCTCAACGGACGCGGTCGCCACCATCGGCGACATGCAGAACGACCTCGCCATGTTCCGCGTCAGCGGCACCTCGATCGCCATGGGCAACGCCGCCGACAGTGTCAAGGAGCAGGCGACCCACGTCACCGCGTCCAACGAGCAGGACGGTTTTGCGGAGGCGATGGAGATGATCTTGAAGCGGAACGAGGTGGGCTAAGCGATCGACTGTGGTGCGCAACTTGGGACTCGAACAGCTAACTTTTTTCGAGGATGGCGCGCAGCTATTCCGGCAAGCGCTGGCCTCCGATCAATTGCACCAGCTTGAGAAAATCCTGTCTCATTTGCCGCCCGATCACGCCGGGCTGAGGCTGAGAGGCGTCGAAGGTCTCGCAGCTTTCCTTGCCGCGAGCGGACCTGTCGGAAATTGCGCCGCATCAGTGCTCGGAGCAGCCTGTCGTCCGGTCAGAGCCATCCTGTTCAACAAGACCGCCGCGACGAATTGGGCGCTCGGTTGGCACCAGGACCGCACCATCGCCGTGAAGGAACGCATCGCCGTTGACGGCTTCGAGACCTGGAGCGTCAAGAGTGGTATGCAGCATGTCGAGCCGCCCTTTGCGCTGCTGTCGGACATGGTGACGTTGCGGGTTCATATCGATACAATCCCCGACACCAACGCACCGCTGTTGATTGCGCCCGGGTCGCACAAGCTTGGACGGATTGCCGAGCAGGACGTGAAGGACGTCGTGCGGCATTGTGGCACGGTCGCCTGCCTGGCCAATGCTGGCGACATCTGGCTCTATGCGACACCCATTCTCCATGCATCGGACGCGGCCATCACTCCGATGCAACGCCGCGTGCTTCAGGTGGATTTTACAACAGGCGAGCTCCCAGCCGGCCTGGAATGGCTCGGAGTCTAGGGGCAAGAGTCACTGCTTCGACCGCTGCATCGCCGGCTTCTCGCTGCCCTGCCTTGCCGCCGACAAGTTATGCGCGGTGTTGACCAGCGCGATATGCGTCAGCGCCTGCGGGAAATTGCCGGTCTGACGCTTGGCGCCTGAATCATATTCCTCGGCCAGCAGCCCGACATCATTGGCGATACCGACCACGCGATCGAACAGGATCTGCGCCTTGTCGAGATCGCCCGACAGCACATGGGCATCGGCCAGCCACAGAGTGCAGGCGAGGAAGGCGCCCTCGATCGGCTGCTTCTCCTCGGACACTTCGCGCGGATCGTGCCGCAACACAAAGCCGTCAGGCATCATGTGCTTTTCCATCGCCGCGATGGTGCCGCGAATGCGCGGATCCGACGCTTCCAGGAAGCCGACGGCCGGCAGCAGCAGCACGCTGGCATCGAGCAGTTTCGAGCCGTAGGACTCGACGAAGGCATTCTCCTCCGCGTCGAAGCCCCTGTTGCAGACGTCGCGATGAATGGCCTCGCGCAACGTGCGCCAGTGCAGCAGCGGCGCCTTGAAGCCGAAGGTCTCGGCGCTCTTGATGCCGCGGTCGAAGGCGACCCAGGTCATCACCTTGGAGAAGACATAGTGCTTCGGCTCTCCGCGCCGCTCCCAGATGCCATGATCGGGCTGGTCCCAGACTTCGGCGAGATGCTTGAGCACGGCGCATTCCAGCGCCCAGGTCGTCTCGTCGTCGAGCTTGAGCTTGGCCATCCGCGATTGGTGGAAGGCGTCGATCAGTTCGCCGTAGACGTCGAGCTGGAGCTGCGCATGCGCGGCATTGCCGACGCGCACCGGCTGCGCGCCTTCGTAGCCATCGAGCCAACCGGCTTCCCATTCCAGCAGCCGCCGCTGCCCCCAGATGCCGTACATGATCTGCATGTTCGACGGTGAGCCTGCCGCCGCACGCAACAGCCAATTGTGCCAGGCCAGGGCTTCCTCGGTATAGCCCGAGTTCATCAGCGCCAGCAGCGTGAAGGTGGCGTCACGCAGCCAGCAGAAGCGGTAGTCCCAATTCCTGGCGCCGCCGAGCTTCTCCGGCAACGAGGTGGTCGGCGCCGCGACGATGCCGCCGGTCGGACCGAAGGTCAGCGCCTTGAGCGTGATCAGCGAGCGCACGATCAGGTCGCGGTAGTCGCCATCGCGATGACAGTGGCTGCACCAGTCCTGCCAGAATTTTTCCGTCTCCTGGAGCGCGAACTCCGGGTCGATCGGCGGGGGCGGCTCGAGATGCGAGGGGCCGTAGGTCAGCACGAACGGCACGGTCTCGCCGGCCTTCACTTCGAAATCGGAAACCGTGGTCAGATCCTCACCGCGGGTCTGCGCCGGCGTCCGCAGCACGGTCATGTCCTGCCCGGCGACCGCCAGCAGGGAATGGTCGATCCGCCGCACCCACGGGATGTCGACGCCGAAGCCGAAGCGGATGACGAGCTCCATCCGCATCTTGACCGTGCCGCTGACACCGCGGACCAGCCGCACGATGTCGGAGGCCTTGCCGCGCGGCGGCATGAAGTCGATCAGCGCGACGGTGCCGCTCTTCGTCTCGAAGCGCGTTTCGAGAATGAGGGTGTCGCCGAGATAGCGGCGCGACGTCGCGGTGACGTCCTCGCCCGGCGCAATCAGCCAGCGGCCGTTCTTGTGTGTGCCGAGAAGCGCGGCAAAGCAGGCATCGGAATCGAAGGCCGGCCAGCACAGCCAGTCGATCGAGCCGTTGCGGCCGACCAGCGCCGCGGTCTCGCAGTCGCCGATCAGCGCATAGTCCTCAATTTTCTGAGACAATGGCGTACGAGCCTTGAAAACGGCAGCCTCGGAGCCCCGGCGATCAACGCCCGCCGGGCAATGAGCGTTCCCGTGTCGCGGCCTTCAAAGCCGCGAGATCGACTTTCGAGGCGATCTTGTCGAGCGTCACAGGCAGGCGCTGACGCCAGTTCGGATGCTCGTCGATCGTGCCGGGAATGTTGGGCTGGTCGATCACGCCGAGCAGATCCTCCAGCGACACCGCAAGCAGCCGCGACGGCGTGCGCGACAGGAAGGCGAGCACCGAATAGACATCATTGGCACGGATGCCGTTGGCACGCAGGATCTCGTCGAGCAGGCCGAGCGCATCCCAGCGGGCCTGATCGTTCTCGCCGGGATCGAGCCCGAGCGAGCGCTTCATCTTGAGATCGCTGAATGAGCGCCAGCCGGCATAGGTCGACAAATCATGGGTGTTCAGCGTCACCAGCGCGTTGGGCCGGTAGTGATCGACGGGCCGGAAGTGACCGGCATCGTCGCGCTCGAACATCATGACGAGGTAGGACCAGATGCCGAAATCCTGCATGGTCTCGCGAAATCCTTCCGGCACCGTGCCGAGGTCTTCGCCGATCACGATGCACTTATGGGCCGCGCTCTCGCGCGCCACGGTCGCCAGCAGCGCCTCGAACGGCATCTGCACATAGGCGCCGTTGTCGGGTTTGAAGCCGCGCGGCACCAGATACAGCCGCTTCAAGCCCAGCACGTGATCGAGACGGATGGCCCCTGAATGGCGCATCGAAGCCGCGAGCATGTCGGCGAACGGCACGAAAGATTGCGCCTCCAGGCCACCGGCATTGAAGCCGGCAAGACCCCAATCCTGGCCGATGGTGTTGAGCACGTCCGGCGGCGCGCCGACCGCGAGATGACGGGAGATCGCCCCCTGCTCGTTCCAGGCATCGAAGCCGTTCGACTGCACGCCGACAGCAACGTCGAGATAAAGCCCGACCCGCATGCCGAGCTGGCCGGCCAGCTCCTTGGCGGCATGCAATTGACTATCGGCGGTCCATTGCACGAATTCGACGAACTCGACCTCGTGCTTGTCGGGCCCGCTGCGCAGCTCGGCGCATTTCGCCTCGTCCGGCTTTTGCCATTCCATCGGCCATTCCCACCACGGCGCCGCGAAGCGATGGCGTAGCACCTCGAAGCAGGCAAAGCGGGACAACAGCGGCGCGCGAGCCGCGCGGAAGGCGTCGAACTGGTTACGGCGGACGCCGCTCGCGGTTTTCACGAAGCTCTCGAAGGCGGCGCGCAAGCCGAGCCATTTCAAGGCCGCCATGTCCGGATAGGGCACACGATCGCCGTCGCGGAGCCGCGCCGCGGTTGCGGCCGCGTCGGGGACGAGATCGGGGGAAAATTCCGGGATCGCCTCGACGTCGATATAGAGCGGATTGAGAAACAGCCGGCTGTTCGGCGAATAGGGGCTGCAATCGGCCGGATGGTCGTCGAACAAAACATGCAGGGGATTGAGCCCGACGCCGTCGGCCCCCAACTGCTTGGCGAGCCGGACGAGACCGGCGAGGTCGGTGAAATCGCCGATGCCCCAATTGCGCTCCGAGCGGACGCTGTAGAGCTGCACGGCAAGCAGCCAGCCCCGGTCGAAATCGCCGCCGAAGGCCCGCTCCGGCGCCACGATCATCGGCACCTCTTCCGTCACACCTTCGGCATCGGTCAGCGTCAGGCGGTGATAGCCGAGCGGTAGGCCGGCGGGCCAGGCAATCACGGGCTCGCGCGTCTCACCTTGCGCGATCAAATTGCCGTTGCCGGTCATCTTCCATTTGAGCGGCGTCGCACCGATCGTCACCAATTCGGTGCGCGGCTGTCCCAAGGCGCGGACCACCACGGGCCCGCTGACGAAGCGGTAAACCCGCTTTTCCGGCAGGGCGTCGAGGATGGATTTGAGGGCCACGGGATCGGTGACCCGCAGCTTTCCAAGGGCATCGACGAATTCAGATTGAACGCCCTTGATCCGGGCTTGAGCTAAAAGATCCATTCGGCACGCAGCTTGCAAGCCATTCTCTGGCCGGGGGAATTGATTTTAACGAGGTCGCGGAAGAGGTTAGTCAGGGTTAACTCGCAAACCGCACCTGCCGTTCCCAACGGAACCAATGACACACAAGCGGCTTTCTATAGTGGTATCAAGCGTAGGTTCCCGGCAAGGGAAACGGGCTCCTGCTTTCTTGTCAATGGCATCACCGTGAACAAGACAATTCAAACTGTCGAGAGTGCCGCAGCCGGCAGCACTTTCCTCATCGAGGACGTCTATCCCCTGATCGACGGCGGGCGCTTCCCCGTGAAGCGGATCGCGCGCGAACCGGTCGAGGTCTGGGCCGACATCTACCGGGACGGCGACGCCGTGATCGGCGCAGCGCTGATCTGGCGACAGGAGCAGGACCGCGAATGGCAGAGCGAGCCGATGATCCCTCACGGCAATGACCGCTGGTCCGGCGCGTTCACACCCGTCGAGCCCGGCAAATATGTCTATGCGATCGAAGCCTGGACCGACGAATTCGCCACCTGGTCGCACGCGGTCGCGCGCAAGCAACGCTCCGGTGCCGACGTCACGCTCGACGCGATCGAGGGCGCCGGCCTTCTGACCAAGGCGCATGGCGCGCAGCAGGACGCCGCCGCCGTCATCGTCAGGCAATGCGAGGACTATCTTCAGACCGGCGACGTTGCCCCGCTGCTGGCAACCGAGCTCGGCGCCGCCATGGCCGAGAGCCAGTCGCGGCCTGATCTCACGCGCTCGGCACTATTCCCGCTGTTCGTCGACCGCGACAAGGCACGCTTCGGCGCCTGGTATCAGATGATGCCGCGCAGCCAGAGCGTGGTGCCAGGACAGCATGGCACGCTCCGCGACTGCATCGCGCGCGTGCCCGACATCGCCGCGATGGGCTTTGACGTGCTCTACTTCACGCCGATCCATCCCATTGGCCGTAGCCGGCGCAAGGGCCGCAACAACACGCCGGTGGCGGGCGACGGCGATCCCGGCTCGCCTTATGCGATCGGCGCCATTGAAGGCGGGCACGACGCGCTGCATCCCGAACTCGGCACGATCGAGGATTTTCGCGCGCTGGTCGCGACCTGCCTGGAATATGGTCTCGAGCTCGCGCTCGACTTCGCCGTGCAATGCTCGCCGGACCACCCGTGGCTGACGCAGCATCCGGAATGGTTCAAATGGCGCCCGGATCGCTCGGTGCGGACGGCTGACGGGCCCTATTCCGATATCGTCATCCCCGATTTCACGTCCGTCGACCGGGCTGGACTGTGGAATGCGTTTCGCGACGCCATGCTGTTCTGGATCGACCACGGCGTCACCATCTTCGCCATCGACAATCACGATACCGCGCCGCTCGCCTTCTGGGAGTGGCTGATCCGTGACATCCGTCGCCGGCATCCCGAGGTGATCCTGTTCTCCAAGACGTTTGCGCGCCCGAAGCTGATGAAGGGCCTCGCCAAGCTCGGCTTTGCACAATCCTTCAGTTATTTCCCCTGGCGCACGGCGAAGTGGGAGCTGGAGCAATATCTCGGCGAGCTGACGCGCTATCCCGAACGTGATTTCTATCGGCCGAACCTGTTCGTGAACACGCCCGACCTGCTGCCCTATCATCTCCAGGGCGGCGAGACCTGGGCGTTCAAATCGCGCGTCGCGCTGGCGGCGACGCTGTCCGGTAATTACGGCGTCTATAGCGGGTTCGAGTTGCTGGAGCACGACGCGGTCCCCGGCCGCGAGGAATATCTCGACTCCGAGAAATACCAGATCAAGCAGCGCGACTGGAACAAGCCCGTCCATATCAAGACCTACATCGCGGAGCTCAATCGCATCCGCAAGGAGAATGCTGCGCTTCAGCAGACGGCGAACCTGCGCTTCCTCGGCATCGAAGACGGCGAGACGATCGCTTTCGTCAAGGAAGCGACCGACCCGGCCAATGTCGTCGTGGCCGTGGTTGCGCTCTCGCGCCACGTGCGCGAATTCTGGTTGCCGCTCGGCGACGTCACGGTTGACGACGGCGGGCAGCGACACCATGTGTCGGCACTCGAAAACCTCCTCACCGGCGAACAAGCCCGCATCGAATGGGGCGGGATCAAATTGCGTATCGATCCCGAGCGCGATCCGGCGCTGCTGTTCCGCTGCCTGGCGTAAGGGCGCACGCCATGAACGTATTGTCTTCCGTCGACACCAAAAAAGCCGAGGCTGCCGAGATCGTGGATGAACTCTGGTACAAGGACGCCATCATCTATCAGCTCCACGTCAAGGCGTTTGCCGATAGCAATCAGGACGGCATCGGCGACTTTGCAGGGCTGACTGAGAAGCTGCCTTATCTCCAGGAGCTCGGCGTCACCGCGCTGTGGCTGCTGCCGTTCTATCCTTCGCCCGGCCGCGACGACGGCTACGACATCGCCGACTACGGCGCGGTCAATCCCGATTTCGGGACAATGAAGGATTTCAAGCGCTTCATCCAGGAAGCGCAGAAACGCGGCTTGCGCGTCATCACCGAGCTCGTCGTCAACCACACCTCGGACCAGCACAATTGGTTCAAGCGCGCGCGCCGCAGCCCTCCGGGCTCGAGCGCCCGCAACTGGTATGTCTGGAGCGACACCGACCAGAAATACCAGGGCACCCGCATTATCTTCACCGACACCGAGAAGTCGAACTGGACCTGGGATCACGAGGCCGGCGCGTTCTATTGGCACCGCTTCTTCTCGCACCAGCCGGATCTCAATTTCGACAATCCGCGCGTCGTCAGCGCCCTGATCCAGGTGATGAAACGCTGGCTCGACGCCGGCGTCGACGGCTTCCGTCTGGACGCCATTCCCTATCTCTGCGAGCGCGAAGGTACCTCGAACGAGAACCTCCCGGAGACGCATGCCATCATCAAGCGGCTGCGCCACGAGCTGGATTCCTACTCCAAGGGCAAACTGCTGCTGGCCGAGGCCAATCAATGGCCGGAAGACGTGCAGGAATATTTCGGCCGCGGCGACGAGTGCCACATGGCCTATCACTTCCCGCTGATGCCGCGCATCTACATGGCGATCGCGCAGGAGGACCGCTTCCCCATCACCGACATCCTGCGCCAGACGCCAGACATTCCCGCAAGCTGCCAGTGGGCCCTTTTCCTGCGCAACCATGACGAGCTGACGCTGGAAATGGTCACCGATGTCGAGCGCGATTATCTGTGGTCGACCTACGCCAATGATCCGCGGGCCCGCATTAATGTCGGCATCCGCCGGCGCCTTGCGCCGCTGATGGACAACGACCGACGCAAGATCGAGCTGATGAACTCGCTGCTGCTGTCCTTCCCGGGAACGCCGATCATCTATTACGGCGACGAGATCGGGATGGGCGACAACATCTACCTCGGCGACCGCAACGGCGTGCGCACGCCGATGCAGTGGAGCCCGGACCGCAATGGCGGCTTCTCACGCGCCGATCCGGCCCGCCTTTACGCGCCCCCGATCATGGACCCCGTCTATGGCTACGAGTCGGTGAACGTCGAGGCGCAGTCACGCAGCCTGTCGTCGCAGCTCAACGCCACCAAGCGGCTGATCTCGGTGCGCAAGTCGACGCTTGCCTTCGGCCGCGGCACCATGACCTTCATCCGCCCGACCAACCGCGCCGTGCTCGCCTATGTCCGACAGTATCGCGACGAAGTGATCCTCTGCGTCGCCAATCTCTCGCGCGCCGCACAGGCGACCGAGCTCGATCTGTCGCCCTGGAAGGACCGCATCCCGCAGGAGATGCTCGGCCGCACGCGTTTTCCGGCGATCGGCGAACTGCCCTACATGGTCACGCTGGGGCCCTATGGCTTCTACTGGTTCCAGCTCACCGAGCGCGACAAGTCCGAGCCGGTGATGCCGCGCGCGGTGCCGGAATTCGAGACGCTGGTGGTGCCGGTGAACTCGACCTGGGTGTCGCTGGCGCGCGAACGCGGCGTGTTCGAGCATGAGGTGCTGCCGGGATTCCTGTCGCGCACGCGCTGGTATCCGGAGCACAATCCCAAGCAGATCAAGCCGACGCTGACCTCGGCGGTGCCGTTCTGCGACATCGGCGACAACAGGCCCTGGATCGCGTTCTTCGAGGTGGCGCAGGGCGACGTCACCACGCGCTACGTGCTGCCGATGCAGATCGAATGGGTGCGCTTCGACCGCGAACGCTTCAATCCCAGGGCGCTCGCCGCCGTGCGTCAGGGCGCCCGCGAAGGGACGCTGCTGGATGTGGCAACGGAGCAGATCTTCATCGGTCTGTTCCTGCGCAACCTGTCGCAGAACCTGGTGGTGGAAGAAAACAATCTTCGGCTGGAGTTCAAGGCGACCAGCCGGTTTGCCGAGTACACCATCAAGGAGCCCGAACGTATCCGCGCGATCGAGCAGTCGAACAGCACCGCGCTGGTCGACAACCAGTATGTCGCCAAGATCTATCGCCAGCTCGAAGCCGGCATCAATCCCGAGATCGAGATCGGCTCCTACCTCACCGAAATCGCCCGCTTTGCCAATACGCCGGCACTGCTCGGCAGCGTCGAGCTGGTCGAAGACGACCGTCGCAGCGCAGTCGGCGTGCTGCACGCCTATGTCGAGAACCAGGGCGACGGCTGGGGCGTCACCGCGGGCTATCTCGACCGCTATATCGACGAGCAGCGGGTGCTGCCACCGGGCGAGATGCCCCGCGAGACCCAGGAGCAAGCGCCCTATCTGCACTTCATTACGCAGATCGGCCGACGGCTCGCCGAGCTGCATGTGGCTCTGGCCGCTGCAAAGCCAGGCGACCTCGCGCCGGAGCCGATTGGCTCCGCACAAATCAAACGCTGGTCATCCGAGCTGAAGGCACGGGCCGAGCGGGTCTTCGAGCGGCTGGCCGCCAGCAGCAGCGACGGCTTGCGAGAGGCAGATCGGCCGCTGATCAATCAGCTCGCCGCGCAGCGCGCGTCCCTGTCCGGCCGGCTCAACGCGCTATTACCTTCCGAGATCGGCGGGTTGAACATCCGTCATCATGGCGACTTCCGCCTCGGGCAAACTCTGATCGTGAAGGACGATATCTTCATCATCGACTTCGACGGAGATCCGCGTTTGCCGCTGGCCGACAAGCGGCGCAAGCTGCCTGCGGCGCGCGACGTTGCCGGCCTGATCCGCTCGATTGATCTTTCGGTTAACGCGGCGCTCCATCGCGCGCTCACCGGTGCTTCCGACGAACAGGGCCGGCTTACGGCTGCCCTTGACGAATGGCGCGAGCGCACCACCGCGACGTTCCTCACCGCCTACCGCGAAGCCATGGCCGATCGGCGGCTGTGGCCGGAAGATCCGCAATCCGCGGCAGGCCTGTTAAGGTTTTTCCTGCTTGATCAAGCGTTCGAGGAAGTAGAGTACGAGCTGTCCCACCGGCCTGAGGGGCTCCATGCGCCGCTGTCCGGACTGCTTCGCATTCTGTCCAGTATCGAGAGCGAAGCCCATGCCTAAACTCCCTGCCGAGGCCTATGCGATCATCGAGGGTCGCCACTCCGATCCGTTCCACTATCTCGGGCTGCATCCCGAGGGCGACAAGAGCGTGGTGCGCGCGTTTCTTCCCGATGCTTCCAACGTCGAGGCGGTGGGCGAGCACGGCGAGGTGGCGAAGCTCGACCGCGTCCATGATGCCGGCCTGTTCATCGGCGCTTTGCCGAACGGCGCGAAGCACTATCAGCTCCGCGCGAAGTTCGGCGACAACGTCATCGAATTCGAGGACACCTATCGCTTTCCGCCGATCCTGACCGATTTCGACCTCTATCTGCTCGGCGAAGGCACCCACCAGCGCCTTTACGACAAGCTCGGCGCGCATCCGATGCGGCTCGAGGGCGTCGACGGCATCGGCTTCGTGGTGCTGGCGCCCAACGCCCGGCGCGTCTCCGTGGTCGGCGACTTCAACTTCTGGGACGGGCGCCGCCATCCGATGCGGGTGCGCGGCGCGGGCTATTGGGAATTGTTCATCCCGCACGCCAAGTCCGGCGACCACTACAAGTTCGAAATCATCGGACCGCATGGCCATCTGCTTCCGCTGAAATCCGATCCGATGGCCTTTGCAAGCGAGGTGCGGCCGAAGACCGCTTCCATCGTGTTCGACGAGGCGCATCTGCCGCGGCCGCGACCGGCGCCCGACGGCATCAACGCATTGTCAGCGCCGATGTCGATCTACGAGGTCCATCTCGGCTCGTGGCGGCGCAAGAACGGCGATGAATGGCTGACCTATCGCGAGCTGGCCGAGCAGCTGCCGGCCTACGCCCGCGACATGGGCTTCACCCATCTCGAATTCCTCCCCGTCAGCGAGCATCCCTTCGACGGCTCGTGGGGCTATCAGCCGACCGGGCTGTATGCACCAACCAGCCGCTTCGGCACGCCGGAGGATTTCGCCGCGCTGGTCGATGCCTGCCACCGCGAGGGCGTCGGCGTGCTGCTCGACTGGGTGCCCGGCCACTTCCCGGACGATCCGCACGGGCTCGGCAGCTTCGACGGCACAGCGCTGTACGAACACGCCAATCCGCTCCAGGGCCGTCACCTCGATTGGGGCACGCTGATCTACAATTATGGCCGCACCGAAGTGACGAACTTCCTGGTATCGAACGCGCTGTTCTGGCTCGAGCGCTACGCGATCGACGGACTGCGCGTCGATGCGGTCGCGTCCATGCTCTACCTCGACTACAGCCGTCCGCCCGGCGCGTGGATTCCGAACCAGCATGGCGGCAGGGAGAACATCGAGGCGATCGCGTTCCTGCGCCGCTTCAACACCGAGCTGTTCGCGCGTTTCCCGCAAGCGACCACGGCCGCCGAAGAGTCCACCGCCTGGCCCCAGGTCTCGCGTCCGGTCGAATTCGGCGGGCTCGGCTTCGGCTACAAGTGGAACATGGGCTGGATGCACGACACGCTGAATTACATCAGCAAGGACCCGATCCACCGCAAGCATCATCACGGCGACATCCTGTTCGGCCTGCACTACGCCTTCTCGGAGAACTTCGTCCTGCCGCTGTCGCATGACGAGGTCGTGCACGGCAAGCGGTCGATCCTGGGGCGCATGCCCGGCGACGAATGGCAGCGCTTCGCCAATTTGCGCGCCTATTACAGCTTCATGTTCGGCCATCCCGGCAAGAAGCTGCTGTTCATGGGCGCCGAGATCGCACAAAGCCGCGAATGGAATCACGACCAGTCGCTCGACTGGCACTTGCTCGAATACAAGCCCCATTCAGGCATCCAGGCGCTGATCCGCGATCTCAACCGGCTCTATCGCGCGGTGCCCGCCCTGCACCAGATGGACTGCGAGCAGGCCGGTTTCGAATGGCTGATCACCGACGACGCCAACCGCAACGTCTTCGCCTGGCTGCGCAAGGGATTTGACGAGCATGCCCGGTGCATGGTGATCGTCAACTTCTCACCCAACGTCTATCGCAACTACCGCGTTCGCGCGCCCCTCAGTGGCAAGTGGAAGGAAGTCTTCAACTCCGACTCCGCCCATTACGGCGGCAGCAATGTCGGCAACATCGGCGAAGTCCACGCCGTCAATGGCGAGCTCCGCCTCACCATTCCGCCGCTCGCTGCGATCTTCCTCGTTCCGGAAAGCTGAACGATGCGCCTGACTGCTGGATCGCCCGCACGCCTCGGCGCAAGCTGGGACGGACGCGGCACCAATTTCGCGCTGTTCTCCGCCAACGCGCAGAAGGTCGAGCTGTGCCTGTTCGACATGCAGGGCCGCCGCGAACTCGAGCGCGTCGAGCTGCCGGAACGCACCGAGGATGTCTGGCACGGCTATCTCAACGACGTCTCGCCCGGCCAGCTCTATGGCTACCGCGTGCATGGCCCCTACGAGCCCGAGCACGGCCACCGCTTCAACGCCAACAAGCTGCTGCTCGACCCCTACGCCAAGCGGCTTTCCGGGCGGCTGGTCTGGAGCGACGCGCATTTCGCCTATCGCACCGGAAGCCCGCGCGAGGACCTGTCGTTTGACCGGCGCGACAACGCGCGCGGCATGCCCAAGGCCGTCGTCGTCGACGAGACCTTCAACTGGGGCCGCCGCGAGATCCGGCCCAACATTCCCTGGGAAGACACCATCATTTACGAGGCCCACGTCAAGGGACTGACACAGAAGCGCGAAGACGTGCCGCCGAATTTGCGCGGCACCTATGGCGGCCTGTCCTCGCCGGCGATGATCGAGCACCTGAAGAAGCTCGGCGTCACCACGGTGGAGCTTCTGCCGGTGCACAGTTTCGTCGACGACCGCATCCTGGTGGAGAAGAAGCTCGCCAATTACTGGGGCTACAACACCTTGTCGTTCTTCGCGCCCGAGCAGCGCTACGCCCAGGACAACGCCCTCGATTCCTTCCGTACCACCGTGGCGCGCCTGCACGATGCCGGCATCGAGGTGATGCTCGACGTCGTCTACAACCACACCGCCGAGGGCAATCACCTCGGCCCGACGCTGTGCTACCGCGGCATCGACAACGCCTCCTATTACTGGCTGAACCGCGAGAACCCGCGCTATTACGACGACTTCACCGGCTGCGGCTCGTCGGTGAACCTCACCCACCCGCGCGTGCTGCAGATGGTGATGGATTCCCTGCGCTACTGGGTCGAGGTCTGCCACGTCGACGGCTTCCGTTTCGACCTCGCCACCACGCTGGCGCGCGGGCCGAATGGTTATGATCGCGGCAGCTCGTTCCTGACCGCGATCCGCCAGGACCCGGTGCTGGCGAGCGTCAAGCTCGTCGCCGAACCCTGGGACCTCGGCCTCGGCGGCTACCAGGTCGGCGCATTTCCCTCGCAATGGTCGGAGTGGAACGACCGCTACCGCAGCGCCATGCGCCGCTACTGGAGCGGCGAAGGCAGCCTGATCGGCGACATCTCCAGCCGCATGACGGCGTCCTCCGACCTGTTCAACCACGATGGACGGCGGCCGCGCGCCAGCGTCAACCACATCACCGTGCATGACGGTTTCACCCTCGCCGATCTCTTCAGCTACAACGAGAAGCACAACGAGGCCAATGGCGAGGACAATCGCGATGGCTCCAACGACAACCACAGCAACAATTGCGGTGTCGAGGGCCCGACCGACGATCCCCAAATCGTCAGCTTGCGCCGGCAGCTTCGCAAGAACGTGCTGGCCTGCCTCATGCTGGCGCAGGGCATTCCGCTGATCCTCGCCGGCGACGAGGTCGGGAATTCGCAATCAGGCAACAACAACGCCTATTGCCAGGACAACGAGGTTGGCTGGGTCGGCTGGGACAATCTCGGCAAGGACGGCGACGACATGGTCGATTTCGTCGCCGAGCTCGCCGATATCCGTCGCCGGTTCTCGCAGCTTCGCAGCCATCGCTGGCTCGACGGCCGCCCCAAGGATGGCATCTCCTACGGCGCACTCTGGCTGACGCCGGCCGGCGACGAAATGACGGAAAGCGACTGGAAATTCCCGGAAGGGCGGTTTCTCTCCTATGTGATGGGGCCGATGGAACCGGGCAGCGCCGCGATCTTTATCGTACTCAACGCAGCCCCCGAAGAGATCGCATTCAAATTGCCAAAAATGACCGAATACAAGAGTTGGCAGCAAATCCTCAACACGACCGACGCCAAGCTGAACACGGTCGACTTCCTGCCCGGAAGCGACAGCAAGGCGCCGCCGCGCTCCGTGCTCGCTTTCGCGGGGGCGCTATGAGGCCATCCTTCGGGGCGAGGCCGACGAAGGACGGCGTGTCGTTCCGGCTGTGGGCGCCTGCCGCGCGCCGTGTCGATCTCCTGCTCGACAGACGGCACGCGATGCAGCGCCGGCAGGATGGCTGGTATGTCGCCGAGATTGCCAATCTGCCCGTCGGCAGCAACTACAAATTCAGGATCGACGACGAGATCGACGTGCCTGATCCGGCGTCTGCATTCCAGCCCGACGACGTGTTCGGCCCGAGCGAGGTGATCGATCACGACGGCTTTGCCTGGCGCGCATCCGATTGGCGCGGCCGTCCCTGGGAAGAGACGGTGCTGATCGAGACGCATGTCGGCACCTTCACCGAGGAAGGCACCTATCGCGCCATGATCGACAAGCTCGATCATCTCGTCGCGACCGGCATCACCGCGGTCGAGCTGATGCCGCTGGCCGACTTCGCCGGTCGCCGCGGCTGGGGTTATGATGGCGTGCTGTGGTATGCGCCCGACAGCGCCTATGGTCGTCCCGATGATTTGAAGACGCTGATCGACGAAGCCCATCTGCGCGGGCTGATGGTGTTCCTCGACGTCGTCTATAATCATTTCGGGCCCGAGGGAAATTACCTCGGACGCTACGCGCCGACCTTCTTCACCGACGCGCACACGCCGTGGGGCAGTGCGATCGATTATCGCGTGCCGCAGGTTCGCGCTTTTGCCGTCGAAAATGCGCTGTCATGGCTCAGCGACTATCGCTTCGACGGCCTCAGGCTTGATGCCGCCAATCACATCATGGCGATCCCCGGCGAGCAATCGATGCTGCAAGACCTCAGCGTCGCCGCGGGCGAGCTTGCCAGGGCGACGGGGCGGCACATCCATCTCGTGCTGGAGAACGGCGACAACCGCGCGAGCCTGCTCGACGCGGCGCAGGAGCCCCCAAACGGCAAATATCGCGCCCAGTGGAACGACGACTACCACCACGCCTGGCACGTGACGCTGACGGGTGAGCTGGCCGGCTATTACGCCGACTATCAAACGCCGCGGCTCGATCTCGCACGCGCGCTCGCCTCCGGCTTCGTCTATCAGGGCGAGATCTCTGAATTCTGGGGCAAGAAGGCGCGCGGCGAGAACAGCGGCGAGCTGCCGCCGGCAACCTTCGTCAACTTCCTGCAAAACCACGACCAGATCGGCAACCGGCCGCTCGGCGACCGGCTCGAAAGCCTGGCATCGCCGAAGCAGATTGAAGCAGCACTCGCGGTGACCCTGCTCGCGCCGATGGTCCCGATGCTGTTCCAGGGCGAGGAGTGGGGCTCCACCGTGCCCTTCCCGTTCTTCTGCGACTTCCAGGGCGGGCTGGCTGATGCCGTCCGCAAGGGGCGCAGGCAGGAATACGCCTGGGCCTATGAGACGTACGGCGACGAGGTGCCCGACCCGCTCGATCCGGCAACGCTGCAATCGGCCGTGCTCGACTGGACCGGCCGCACGCCGGAGCAGGATGCACGTCTCGCGCTGGTGCGGGAGCTGCTCGCTCTCCGCCACAAGGAGATCGCGCCACGACTGAAAGGCGCGCGCTTCGGTGACGCCGCCGTGGCCGATAGCGGCCTGCTCACCGCGCATTGGAACATGGGAGATGGCGCGACGTTGCGCCTCGTGGCCAATCTCTCCGACAAGGACATCGCATACCCCGACAGCGGCGTGGGGACCCCGATCTGGGGCGGCGCAGGCAGCGACCGGCTTACGCCCTGGTCGGTGGTCTGGCGCCTCGGAGGCTGACATGCCTTCTGCCATTCCTCTCGCGACCTACCGGCTTCAGCTCACCGCGGATTTCGACTTCGACAAAGCCGCCGCGGTGGTGCCCTATCTGAAGGCGCTGGGGATCACGCATCTCTACACCTCGCCGGTGATGAAGGCCCGCAAGGGCTCGACCCACGGCTATGACACCGTCGATCACAGCCAGTTCAATCCGGAGCTCGGCGGCGAGGCCGGCTTCGCGCGGTTGAGCGAGGCGCTGACGCAAAACGACCTCGGCCTCATCATCGACTTCGTACCGAACCATGTCGGCGTCCACTTTGCCGACAATCCCTGGTGGCTGGACGTGCTGGAATGGGGCCAAGCCTCGCCGCACGCCGTCTCCTTCGATATCGATTGGGATCAACTGGCTTTCCGCGCCCGTGGCGGCGTGCTGCTGCCGATCCTTGGAGCGTCCTATGGCGAAGCGCTCGAGAGCGGCGATATCGAGCTGCGCTACGATCCGGCCGAAGGTAGTTTCTCCGCCTGGTATTTCGAGCATCGATTGCCGATCGCGCCGGAGCGCTATGGCGAGATGCTGCGGATGATCGTGAAGGACGCCGACGCCGCCGGGACCGAGGCCGGCAAGCGCCTGCTGTCGCTTGCGGCCCGCTACACGGGACTGCGCCGTCCCAACCGCAAGGAAGGGCCCGGCTTCAAGGCGGAGCTCAAAGAGATCGCAGGCGGCGCCGATATCATCGCGCGCGGCCTCGGCGCCTATCGCGCCGCCAAGGACCGTCCCGCGCAGACGCTGGCACTGCATCATTTGCTGGAGCGCCAGCACTACAAGCTGGGGCACTGGCGGCTTGCCTCCAGCGACATCAATTATCGTCGCTTCTTCGACGTCAACGGGCTCGCCGGCATGCGCGTCGAGGATCCCGGCACGTTCGCCGCCACGCACCGGCTGGTGAAGCAACTCATTGCCGACGGCAAACTGCAAGGCATCCGGCTCGATCATATCGACGGGCTGCGCGATCCCGCGCAATATTGTCAGCGGCTGCGCCGGCTGGTGCGCGACGCGCAGGGCACCACAAAGCCGTTCTATACGGTGATCGAGAAAATCCTGTGCGAGCACGAGCGCCTGCCGCATTTCGCCGGCGTCCAGGGCACCACCGGCTATGAGTGGATGAATGCCATCACTCACGTTCTGGTCGACCCCAAAGGGCTGGAGGCCCTGGACGAGACCTGGCGCCAGATCAGCAACCGGCCGCCGAGGCTCGCGCCTTATGTCAAGGACGCCAAAAGGCGCGTGCTGGAGACGCTGCTGACCAGCGAATTCACGGTTCTGACGCGCCTGCTTGCGCGCATCGCCAACGGGCACTACTCGACCCGCGACTTTTCGGCCGACAGCCTGCGGCAGGCGCTCGAGCTCTACGTGCTGCATTTCCCGGTGTACCGCACCTATCTGACGACAGGCGCGCCGACGGCGAACGATCGCAAGCTGATCGACGACACCATCGAGCAAGCGCGCCGGGAATGGTTCGCCGCGGACGAAGGCATTTTCGACTTCCTGCGCGACGCGCTTACCATGGATTTGCTCAAGCCCGGTCGTCCCCCGCACAGCGCCCCGCGGGTGCGCCGCTTTGCGCTGAAGGTGCAGCAATTCACCGGGCCGATGATGGCGAAGTCGCTGGAGGACACCGCCTTCTATCAATTCCACCGGCTGCTCGCCCTGAACGAGGTCGGCGGCGACCCCGCGAGCAAGGGGCTCACCATTCCCGCTTTCCACGAGACCATGCAGGCCCGCGCCAGGGAATGGCCGCAAGGGATGACGGCGACCGCCACGCACGACACCAAACGCGGCGAGGACGCCCGGGCGCGGATCGCGGCCTTGAGTGAACTTCCCGGCGAATGGACCAGCGCCGTGGCACGCTGGAAAGTCCTGAACGCGCCGCACCTCGCGCTCGACGGCAATCTGCGCGCTCCGTCGGCCACGTTCGAATACATGCTCTACCAGACCCTGCTCGGCGCCTGGCCGCTTGGGGAGTCGGCCGAAGCCGGTTTCGTCGCGCGTATCCAAGCCTATGCGCTCAAGGCCGCGCGCGAGGGCAAGGAGGAAACCAGCTGGCTCAACCCGCACGAGGCCTATGAGAACGGCGTCAAGAGCTTCATCGCGAAGATCCTCGATCCCGCACTGTCAGGCGAATTCCTGGAGGCGCTGCAAACCCTGGCTCGTCGCGTCGCGCTGCTCGGCGCGCTGAACGGGCTGAGCCAGCTCACGCTGAAGGCGACACTGCCGGGCGTGCCCGACTTCTACCAGGGCACCGAATTCTGGGATTTGTCGCTGGTCGATCCCGACAACCGCCGCCCGGTGGATTTTTCCGCGCGACACGCGGCGCTGGGCACGCTGGAGAATCCGGATTGGAATCATCTGATCAAGAGCTGGCCGGACGGCCAGCTCAAGCTCGCCTGGACGCGGCACCTGCTCAAGCTGCGCAACGAGTTGTTCGACGTCTTCGCGCGAGGTGACTACCAGCCGCTTGAGGTGCGGGGCGCACATGCCGACCATGTCGTGGCCTTTGCCCGCCGCCACGGCCGCGCTGCTGCGATCGTCGCGGTCGGGCGCCACTTCGCACCTTTCACGCAAGCAGGACGCGAATGGCCGGCGCTCGATGGGGTCGATGCCACCGTCGACATCACGAGCTACAGCGTGCCGGGCTTTGCAGGGAACGATCTGCCGCTCGCGCAGGCGCTTCGCGGTTTTCCCGCTTCTGTGATCCCGGCGCGCCCCGCGGGTGCGGCGAAGCCGGTGCGACAGCGCGCCCGCGCTTGAACGCTAACTTTTCGCGTCTTTGCCCAACAGCAGCTGGCCGCGCTTGCGGATCGTGGCCTGTGCCATCTCCGCAAAGCGCTGCAATAGCCAGGGTAGCACCACCTGCACCTTGACATGGTCGTCGGCGACGTCGACCTGCCCCGTCGCGATCTGCCCGAGCGCGCGGATGCGGAAGTTCATGCTGTCGCCGCTCCAGCGCTCCTCCTCGACCTGCATCACCGGAATGCTGGCGGCAGCGCGGCCGAGCCCGGTCTTGAGCCGGCGCACCGCCTCCTCGCGGCCGAGGCGGTGGGGAATGGAGACGACAAGTGGTGCTGACATGGCTCTGCCCGGTTAGTGATTGAACCTCACATAATCATGCCCGCCGGTACCATAAAGGTTCCATGCAAGTGGAGCGTGCAACCGGTGTTTCATTGGGGGAACTTTAAAACCTGCGGCAAGTTGCCCTCGCACCACGGGACAGGTTGCAAGAGACCCTTCAAACGAAGGGCCGGAGGAGATTTGGCATGTCTATCGGTACGATCATTCTGATCATTTTGGTCATCGCGCTGCTCGGCGGCTTCAGCGGCATCGGTGGCGGCCCGTTCTACGGCACCGGCTATTACGGCGGCGGCGGCCTCGGGCTCGTCATCGTGATCTTGCTGATCCTGTTGCTGCTGGGACGGATCTAGCGACCGAGCGAAGATCTAGTTCGGTAGGGTGGGTTAGCCGCAAGGCGTAACCCACCTCTTTTCTTTCCGCGTCAACAGAAGTGGTGGGTTACGCTTCGCTAACCCACCCTACTTCTTTTTCGTCGCGAGCTTCTTGATCGCCGCCTTGATCGACACGGCCGCATCGTCATAACCATCCCACGCCTTCGACCGCGGCAGCAGCGCAGGCACCGTCCGCAACGTATACCGCTTCGGATCGAGATCGGTCTTCACCTGCGCCCAGGTGAGCGGCATCGACACAGTGGCACCGGCGCGCGCGCGCGGCGACAGAGGGGCCACCGCCGTCGACATGCGGTCGTTGCGCAAATAGTCCAGAAAGATCTTTCCCGTTCGCAGCTTCTTCGACATGTTGAGCAGATAGCGCTCGGGATCGTCGTCCGCCATCCACTGGCAAACGCCTTGCGCGAAGGCCTTGGCCTCCTTCCAGCTCACCTGATCGCGCGCGCCATGACGCAGCGGTACCACGACGTGCAGGCCCTTGCCGCCGGTGGTCTTGCAGAAGCTTTCCATGCCGATCTCGGTCAGCCGCTGCCGCATCTCCTTGGCGGCCTCGACGACCTCGGCGAAGACGACGTCGGGCGCCGGGTCGAGATCGAACACCAGCCGGCCCGGGGTGTCGTAGGCGTAGGGCGCGCAATTCCAGGGATGCAGCTCGACGCCGCCGATCTGTGCTACGGCCGCGAGCCCCTCGATGCGATCGATCTGCAGGTAAGGCTTGCGGTCGCCGGAGACCCGCGCGAGCTCCAGCAGGTTCGAGGTGCCCTGCATGGCGTGGCGCTGGAAGAAGCATTCGCCCTTGATGCCGTCGGGGGCGCGGATCAGCGAGCATGGCCGGCCCTTCAGGTGCACGATCATCCATTCGCCGACGGCTTCGAGGTAGCGCGCGAGATCCAGCTTGGTGACGGGATCGCCATTGCCGTCGTCGGGCCAGAGCTCCTTGTCCGGCTTGGAGATGACGACTCCCATCACTTCGGCACTGCCGCCAGCCTGGGCCGTTCGTGCGCCAGTCTTCGCTTGCGCGCGCGGCTTGGCGCGCCGCTTCGTCGAGGGCTCAGCAAGCTCGGTATCCACCACCGGTGTCTCGGCCTCGACCTCCTCCGCCGGCTTGTCCTGCCGCAGACCCTTGAAGGCGGCCTGGCGGATATTGCCGTCGGCGGTGAAGCCGGCGAACTCGATCTCCGCCACGAGCTCCGGTTTCAGCCAATGCACCTCCCTCGCTTTTTTCGGTGCGTTCTTGCCGCCGAAGGGGCTTTGCTTCGCCTCCATAGCCTTCAAGGACGGCATGATACGCTTGACCTTGTCGGCGCCGAAGCCGGTGCCGACCATGCCGACGAAGGCGAGATGATCGCCACGGTGCACGCCCGCCATCAGCGAGCGGAATTTGCCATTGGTGGTCTTGTAGCCGCCGATCACGACCTCATGGCCAGCGCGGCATTTGGCCTTGGTCCAGCTTTCCGTCCGCCCCGAACGATAAGGCGCGTCCAGCTTCTTCGACACCACCCCCTCGAGCTCGAGCTTGCAGGCCGATTGCAGCACGGCGTCGCCGCCGCTTTCGAAATGCTCGACATAGCGGATCTGGCTCGATTTGCGCTTGCGCGCCTCCAGCAGATCCTTCAACCGCGCCTTGCGCTCGCCGAGCGGTAGCCGCCGCAAATCGAGGCCTTCGACGAACAGGAGGTCGAAGGCGAAGAAGATGAGATGGTCGGTCTTGCCGTCCGACAGCGCGGCCTGGAGCGACGAAAAGTTCGGTGCGCCGTTGTGGTCGAGCGCGACGATCTCGCCGTCGATCATCATACCCGGCAACGCGCCCGCTTCCTTCGCTATGCTTGCGAATTTTTCGGTCCAGTCGAGGCCTTTGCGCGTCTTCAACGTCGCCTTGCCGCCCTCGACACGTAGCTGCACGCGGTAGCCGTCGAACTTGATCTCGTGGCACCAGCCGTCGCCGCCCGGCGGGCGCTCGACCGACGTACAGAGCTGTGGCGCCACGAAATCCGGCATCTCCGCGGCCTTCGCGGTCGTGGCGGTCGTGGCTTTCTTCTTTGCCGTTTTGCCGGTTTTCAACGCTGCGCGCGGGGCCGGCTTGACCGTGCGCTCTTTCGCGTCGTCCGCCCGGTTGGACTGCCAGACCGCGTCGGCCTTGGCCTTGGTGCCCTTCGCCAGCATGAACGGCTTTGGCGCGCGCCCTTTGCCTTCGGCAATCTGATCCATCGCACGGCCGGAGGCGACCGATCTGTCTTCCTCGAGAATGTCGTTGTCTGCGCCCTCGCGAACATGTTCGTCGCGATGCTTGATCAAGAGCCAATTGGTCCGTTTGCCGCCGGTGCGGTCGTTGCGCATGCGCACCAGGACCCAGCTGCCATGCAGCTTCTCGCCATGCAGGGTGAATTTCAGATCGCCCTTCTTGAAACCGCGTTCGGGATCTTCGGATTCCCAGGTGCCGCGATCCCACAGCATGACCGTGCCGCCGCCGTACTGGCCCTCCGGAATCGTGCCCTCGAAGTCGCCATAGTCGAGCGGATGGTCCTCGACCTCGACGGCCAGCCGCTTGTCGTGCGGATCGAGCGAGGGCCCTTTCGTCACCGCCCAGGACTTGAAGACGCCATCGAACTCGAGCCGCAGATCGTAGTGCAGCCGCGAAGCGTCATGCTTCTGGATCACGAAGCGGCGCTGCTTCGACGGCGCCACCGCGGTCTTGCCCGACGGCTCCGGCGTCTTCTCGAAATCACGTTTCTGTCGATACTTGGAGAGCTTTTGCAGCACGACTGGTCCCGGATTCTCTTTCGGCATGGAAGCCTATCACGGCCCGCATCCCACCCGGAACCAAAACCCCGCGGGACGGTTGGGGTTCCAAAATGACTCGCAGACGCTGGAGAACGGAATGGCACCGCGCGCCTATTGGAAGGGAACGTTGAAGCTCTCGCTGGTCAGTTGCCCCGTCGTGCTTTATCCGGCGACCACCGCGGCCGAGAAGACGCGGTTTCACATGATCAACCGCGAGACCGGCAACCGATTGAAGCAGCAGATGATCGACGCCGAGACCGGCGACGTCGTCGAAAGCGACCAGAAGGGCCGCGGCTACGAGCTGCGTAAGGGCAAATATGTCGAGATCGAGCCGGAGGAGCTCGAAGCCGTCCAGATCGAGAGCAACCACACCATCGACATCGAGAGCTTTGTGCCGAGCGACGAGATCGACCAGCGCTACCTCAACCATCCCTACTATATCGCGCCCGACGGCAAGGCGGCGGTCGATGCTTTCGCCGTGATCCGTGACGCCATGAAGGACCAAGATCGCGTCGCGCTCGCCAAGATCGTGCTCACCAATCGCGAGCACATCATCGCGATCGAGCCGCTCGGCAAGGGCCTGCTCGGCACCACACTGCGCTTCCCCTACGAACTGCGCGACGAGGACCAGTTCTTCGACGACATCAAGAGCCCGAAGATCACCAAGGACATGGTTGAGCTCGCCGGCCATATCCTCCAGACCAAGGCCTCTCATTTCGATCCCAGCAAGTTCAAGGACGACTACGAGAACGCGCTGAAGGCCCTGGTGAAGCGCAAGGCCAGCGGCAAGACAATCCAGCTGCCGGAGCCCGAGGAGAAGCCGAGCAATGTCGTCAGCCTGATGGATGCGCTGAAGCAGAGCTTGAAGGCGCGCGGCGGGAAGAAGACGGCGGCGAAGCCCCATGCGCGCCGGGCGTCGGGACGACAGCGGGCCGCGAAGAAGACGCACCGATCGACAGCGCGGCAGAGGAAGGCGGGTTGACTTAATCCGTCATTGCGAGCGCAGCGAAGCAATCCAGTATGTTTCCGCGGAGGCAGTCTGGATTGCTTCGCTGCGCTCGCAATGACGATGTTGATGCAGGCTTGCGCCGCCATTTCGGTCGTCATGCCCGGGCTTGTCCCGGGCATCCACGTTCTCGATGCGGCGTCAGGACGTGGATGGCCGGGACAAGCCCGGCCATGACGGATCGTCGCACGTGGTCAGCCTAATCCCCCGCCTTCAACCGATAGCCGATCCCCGTTTCCGTCAGCACATATTGCGGCCGCTCCGGATCGGCCTCGATCTTCTGCCGGAGCTGGCGGACATAGACGCGGAGATATTGCGCGTCGGTCAGCTCGTCCCAGAGCTCCCTCAGCAGGAATCTGTGGGTCAGCACCTTGCCGGCGTGCTGCACCAACACACGTAGGAGGTCATATTCCTTCGGCGACAGTTTGACGTCGCGCTCTCCGACCCTGACGATCCGGCGCACCAGATCGACCGAAAGATCGCCGGCACGAAACACCGGCCGTTCGCCCTGGATCTGAAGCTGGTGCCGCAGCGCGGCGCGCAGGCGCGCCAGCAGCTCGTCCATGCCGAACGGCTTTGTCAGATAATCGTCGGCCCCGAGATCGAGCGCCTCCACCTTGCCGGCCTCATCGCCACGGCTCGACAGCACCACGATCGGCACAGCTTCGTTGCGGGCGCGGATGGTGCGCAACAACTCATGGCCCTGGATGTCGGGCAGGCCAAGATCGAGGATGATCAGCGCGGGATCCTCGCTGAGCTTCTCCAGCGCGGTCTTGCCGTTCGACGCCTCCAGGATCTCATAGCCTTGCGTCGAGAGCCCCATCCGCAGCAATTTGCGGATCGGCGGCTCGTCGTCGATGACCAACACCTTGATCGGGGCAGCGCTCATGCGGCGGTATCCAATGCGTGGGTCCGGGCCGGTATGAGCAGACGGATGGTCAGAACCGCGCCGCTCCGGTCGCTGCGATTCGCGGCCGAGATCGTGCCGCGCATCGCCTCGACGAAGCCGCGAGAGATGGCGAGCCCGAGCCCGGTGCCGGGACGGACATGGTCGCCCTTCTGCGCGCGATAAAACTTGTCGAACACGCTCTCGAGCTCCTCGGACGGAATGCCGTCGCCCTCGTCGGCGATCTGGAGCACCACATGATCGCTGTCGCGCCGGCTGCGGATCGAGACCGTCGCGTGGGGCGGCGAATATTTGGCGGCGTTGTCGAGCAGGTTGAACAGCACCTGCTCGAACAGCACCGCATCGAGCTGGAGCATAGGAAGGTCTGCGGCCAACTCCAGCTCCACCTTGTGGGCGGTGAGGATCTTGGCTGCGCGTCGGAGCGCGCTGCCGACGATCTCTCCGAGATCGTGCAACGCAGCGTTCGGCACGATGGCGCCCGATTCGAGCTTGGTCATGTCGAGCAGATTGGCGATGAAGCGGTTGAGCCGCTCGGATTCGTCGATCACGGTGGCGAGCAGGTCGCGCTTCTCGGTGTCGGAGAGCGCGCTGGCGAGATCGCGCATGGTCGAGGCCGCACCCAGCACGGATGCGAGCGGCGTCTTCAGGTCGTGTGAAATCGAGGTCAGCAATGCGGAACGCAGCCGCTCGGATTCGACGGAGCGCTTGACGCGATCGACGTCCTCGACCAGCAGCACGCGCTCGATCGCCAGCGCGCCCTGGTCGACCAGGGCGTCGAGCAGCCGGCGCTGGTCCGGCGTCAGCAAGGCACCGGTGCGGTCGTTGTCAATGCCGATGACGCCGATCGGCCCGCGCCCGGTGCGCATCGGCAGGAACAGCCGTTTTGCACCCGGCAGCGTGTCCGAGCCGCGGCCTGCAGGCCGGTCATTGCTCCAGGCCCAGTTGGCGGCGGCGAGGTCGGCCTGATCGAGATCGTCCTCGGGGGGATAGCCCGACTTCACCGTGAGCAGGCCGTCCTCCGGCAGCAGCAGCACCACGCGGACTTTCAGCATCAGCGCGATCTGGTAGGCGGTCGCCCACAGCACGTCATCGAGCGTGCCGGTGCCGGCGAGCTTGCGGCTGAAAGCATAGAGCTGCTCGGTGGTCCGGATGCGGCCGATCGCAGCATCAGCCTGGGTGCGGACCCTCCCCGCCACGTTCGACACCACGAACGCAATCAGCATGAAGAAAAAGAACGCCGCGACATTGGTCGGATCGGTGATGGTGAAGGTATAGACCGGCGGCAGAAAGAAGAAATTGTAGGCGAGCGACGCCGCGACGCTCGCAAGCAGCGACGGCCACAATCCGTAGCGCACGGCAACCGTCACCACGGCGGTCAGAAACATCAGGTCGACGTTCTCAATGCCGAAATATGGCTTGATCGCCACGGCGGCAGCGAGGCCAAGCGCGGTGATCCCGAGTGCCTTCAGATAGGGCCGCGCATCGAGCGGGTCCGATCGCGTTGCGGTCTGCACCGCCGTCTTCGGCGCCGGCTCACCCGTGAGTTCGTCGCCAGGGATGACATGCACGCTGATATTGCCGGCGCGGCGTACCAGATCGTGCACGACGGAGCCGCGCGTCATCTCGAACCAGAGCGAGCGCGTCGACTTTCCGATCACGATCTGGGTGACGTTGTTGCCCTGCGCGAAGTTGACGACATCGTCGGCGAGGCGGCGGCCGACGCCCGGAATCGTCAGCGCCTCGCCGCCGAGCGATTCCGCGAGCCGCAGCGTATCGGCCAGTCGGTCGCGCTCCTCATCGGACATTTGCAGGGATCGCCGCGTCTCGATCGACACCGCGATGAACGGCGCGTGCAGCCGGTCGGCCAGCCGCTTGGTGTAGCGCACGAGGCTGGCCGCGCGCGGATCTTCGCTGACGCAGACGAGGATGCGCTCGCCTGCGGCCCAGGGACCCGCGATCGCGTTCGCCTGCATGTGGGTGAGCAGCTGCTCGTCGACCCGTTCGGCCGTGCGCCGCAGCGCCAGTTCGCGCAGCGCCGTCAGGTTGCCCGGCGAGAAATAATGCTCCAGCGCCCGCTCGGCCTGCCTGGGGACATAGACCTTGCCTTCCTTCAGGCGCTGGATCAGGTCGTCGGGCGTGAGGTCGATCAGCTCGATGGCGTCGGCGCGGTCGAACACCGAATCCGGCACGGTCTCCCGCACCCGCACATGGGTGATCTGCGCGACGACGTCGTTCAGGCTCTCGATGTGCTGGATATTGACGGCGGTGTAGACGTCGATGCCGTGGGACAGCAGCTCCTCGACATCGAGATAGCGTTTCGGATGGCGGCTACCGGCGGCATTGGTGTGGGCGAGTTCGTCAACCAGCGCGATTTTCGGCCGGCGCGCGATCACGGCGTCGAGGTCCATTTCCTCGACAATCTGGCTGCGGTAATCCAGCTCCTTGCGCGGGATCACTTCCAGCCCGCGCACCAGCGCCTCGGTCTCGGCGCGGCCATGGGTCTCGACGAAGCCGACCACGACGTCGATGCCGGCCTTGCGCTTGGCGTGGGCGCTTTGCAGCATCTCGTAGGTCTTGCCGACGCCGGGCGCGGCGCCGACGAAGATTTTCAGCTTGCCGCTCACGCCCTCCTCCCGGCGCGCGGCTTCCAGCAGCGCCTCGGGCGAAGGACGTTGTTCGGGATCGCGGCGCTCTCGGACCATCAGATCAATATAATCATCCGCGCGGACCTAGCCTAGACTACTTCGTGGCACGATCGAGCGCGAGGTTCAGAGCCAGCACGTTGACCCGGGGCTCGCCGATCAGGCCGAGCAGGCGGCCCTCGGTGTTGGAAGCCACCAGTTGCTTGACCTGATCCTCCGGCACGTTTCGCGCCTTCGCGACGCGCGGCACCTGGAATTGCGCCGCTTCCGGCGAGATGTCCGGATCGAGGCCGCTGGCTGAGGTCGTCACGAGGTCGACCGGCACGGCGGCATTCGGGTTCTCGCCCCTGAGCTTGTCCACGTCTTCCTTCAGCCGGTCCGCCAGCGCCTTGCTGGTCGGGCCGAGATTGGAGCCGCCCGAATTGGCGGCGTTGTAGGGCATCGATACCGTCTTGGTCGAATCGTTCGGATCGGGCGCCACCGTCGCCGAGGGACGGCCGTGGAAATATTTGTCGTCCTTGAACTCCTGCCCGATCAGGGCGGAGCCGACCACCTTTCCGTCCTTCTCGATCAGGCTGCCCTGCGCCTGCGCCGGGAAGATCGCGCCGGCGATAGCGGTCATCGCGAGCGGATAGGCAAGTCCGGTGATGGCGGTGAGCACCAGCAGCAGGACGATGGCAGGGCGGATTTCTCTGAGCATGTGTTTCTCCAATCTCTTTCGTCATTGCGAGCGAAGTGAAGCAATCCAGGATCTTTCCACGGAGGCAGTCTGGATTGCTTCGTCGCTTCGCTCCTCGCAATGGCGGGGTTAAGCCAGGTGTAAAGCGGTCACCACGAGGTCGATCGCCTTGATACCGGTGAAGGGAATGACGATGCCGCCGAGGCCGTAGATCAGCAGGTTGCGCCGGAGCAGTGCGCCGGCCCCGACCGCGCGATAGGCGACGCCCTTCAGCGCCAGCGGGATCAGCGCGATGATAACAAGCGCGTTGAAGATGATCGCCGACAGGATGGCGCTCTGCGGGCTCGACAGGTTCATGACGTTGAGCACGTTGAGCTGGGGGTAGAACGCCAGGAACATCGCCGGGATGATCGCGAAATATTTCGCGACGTCGTTGGCGATCGAGAACGTGGTCAGTGCGCCGCGCGTCATCAGGAGCTGCTTGCCGATCTCGACCACCTCGATCAGCTTGGTCGGATTGGAGTCGAGGTCGACCATGTTGCCAGCCTCGCGGGCCGCCTGGGTGCCCGTGTTCATGGCGACACCGACGTCGGCCTGCGCGAGCGCCGGGGCGTCGTTGGTGCCGTCGCCGCACATCGCCACCAGCTTGCCCTTGGCCTGCTCGTCGCGGATCAGCTTGAGCTTGTCCTCGGGGGTTGCCTGCGCCAGGAAGTCGTCGACACCGGCCTCCGCTGCGATCGCGGCGGCCGTCATCGGATTGTCGCCTGTAATCATGACGGTGCGGATGCCCATGCGTCGCAGCTCGGCAAAGCGCTCGCGGATGCCGCCCTTGACGATGTCCTTGAGCTGGATGACGCCGAGCAGCTTGCCGTCCCTGGCGACCGCCAGCGGCGTGCCGCCGGCCTTCGATATGTCGTCGGCAATGGTCTGGATCTCGCGGCCGACGTCCGACAATGCCATTGGCTGGATGGCGCGGGCGGTGTTGCCCGAGGCAACGGCCAGCGGCGCACCGCCGCCGACGTAGTTGAGCATGGCATCGACCGCACCCTTGCGCACCGACGAGCCGCCGGCATCGACGCCGCTCATGCGGGTCTGCGCCGTGAACGGGATGAAGGTGGCTCCCAACTCGGCCATGTCGCGGCCCCTGATACCGTATTTCTCCTTGGCCAGCACCACGATCGAACGGCCCTCCGGGGTTTCGTCGGCGAGCGAGGCGAGCTGGGCCGCGTCCGCGAGCTCCTGCTCGGTGACCCCGCGCACGGGGCGGAAGGAGGTCGCCTGGCGGTTGCCAAGCGTAATCGTTCCGGTCTTGTCGAGCAGCAGCGTGTCGACGTCGCCGGCGGCCTCGACCGCGCGGCCGGACATCGCCAGCACGTTGAAGCGAACCAGGCGGTCCATGCCGGCGATGCCGATCGCCGACAACAGCGCGCCGATCGTGGTCGGGATCAGCGTCACGAACAGCGCGACCAGCACAACCACCGAGATCGAGCCGCCGGCATAGGCCGCATAGCTCGGGATGGTGACGGTGGCGAACACGAAGATGATGGTGAGGCCGGCCAGCAGGATGTTGAGCGCGATCTCGTTCGGGGTCTTCGCCCGTTCCGCGCCCTCGACCAGCTTGATCATGCGATCGATGAAGGTCGAGCCCTGCGCTGCCGTGATCCGCACGCGGATCCAGTCGGAGAGCACCTGGGTGCCGCCGGTCACCGCCGAACGGTCGCCGCCGGATTCGCGGATCACGGGTGCGGACTCGCCGGTGATGGCGGCCTCGTTGACGGACGCGACGCCCTCGATCACCTCGCCATCGGAGGGAATGGTATCGCCGGCCTCGACCAGAACGATGTCGCCGACCTTGAGGCTGGTGCCCGGCACGAGATTGAAGGCCAGGCCGGCGCCGGTCAGCAGCTTGGCCTGGCTCTCGGTGCGGGTCTTGCGCAGCGATTCCGCCTGCGCCTTGCCGCGGCCTTCGGCCACCGCTTCGGCAAGATTGGCAAACAGCACCGTGAACCAGAGCCAGACGATGATCTGGAAGGTAAAGCCGAGGTTCCCACCGCCCGTGACGAGGTCGCGCAGGAAGATCACGGTGGTGAGCGCAGCCACGATCTCGACCACGAACATCACGGGATTCTTGATCATCAAGCGCGGATCGAGCTTGGTGAAGGACGCGCGGATCGCAGGCACGACGATCTTGGGATCGAGCATCGCCGAGACGGACGCGCGTTTTTGCAGTTTCATGGTATCCATGGAGGTCACTCCAAACAATCAGAAGGCTGTCGATCAGAACACTTGCTGTTCAAAACACTTGCTGGTCAGAAGATTTGGCCGGCGTTCATCGCGAGATGCTCGACGATCGGGCCGAGGGCGAGCGCCGGGAAGAAGGTGAGGCCGCCGATGATCAGGATCACGCCGACGACCAGGCCGACGAACAGTCCGCCCGTGGTCGGGAGGGTGCCCGCGGACGGCGGGATCGATTTCTTGGCGGCGAGCGACCCCGCAATCGCCATCGCCGGGATGATCATGAAGAAGCGGCCGACGAACATCGCGCTTGCAAGCGTGAGATTGTAGAAGAAGGTGTTGCCGGTGAGGCCTGCGAAGGCCGAGCCGTTGTTGCCGGTCGCCGAGGTGAAGGCGTAGAGCACCTCGGTGAAGCCATGTGGCCCGGCATTCGCCATCGAGGCGACCGCCGCCGGATAGACCACGCCGACGGCCGTCCAGCCGAGGATCATCAGCGGCAGCACCAGGATGGCCAGCATTGCCATCTTGACCTCGCGCGCTTCGATCTTCTTGCCGACATATTCCGGCGTGCGACCGACCATCAGGCCCGCCACGAAGATCGCGAGGATGACGAACAGCAGCATGCCGTACATGCCGGCGCCGACGCCGCCGACGATGATTTCGCCGAGCTCGATGTTGATCAGCGGAATCATGCCGCCGAGCGCGGTGAAGCTGTCATGCATGGCGTTGACGGCGCCGCAGGAGGCGGCCGTCGTAATCACGGCGAACAGGGAGGACGCGACGATGCCGAAGCGAACCTCCTTGCCTTCCATGTTGCCGCCGGTCAGGCCGAGCGCGTGCAGGGTCGAAGTACCGTTGGCCTCCGCCCAATAGGTGATGGCGACACCGGCGACGAACAGCACGCCCATCACGGACAGGATCGCCCAGCCCTGGCGCTGGTTGCCCACCATGCGGCCGAACAAATTGGTCAGCGCCGCACCCAGCACGAAGATCGACAGCATCTGAATGAAGTTGGACAGCGCGGTCGGATTTTCGAACGGATGCGCCGCGTTGGCGTTGAAGAAGCCGCCGCCGTTGGTGCCGAGCATCTTGATCGCGACCTGCGACGCGACCGGCCCGACCGCAATGGTCTGCTTGGCGCCTTCGAGCGTGGTGGCATCGACATAGTCACCGAGCGTCTGCGGCATGCCCTGCGAGACCAGGAACAGCGTGTAGACGATGCAGATCGGCAACAGCACATAGAGCGTGCAGCGGGTGACGTCGACCCAGAAATTTCCGACGGTGCGCGCCGACGCGCGCGAGAAGCCGCGGATCAGCGCCACTGCGAGCGCAATGCCGGTTGCCGCCGACAGGAAGTTCTGGTGTGTCAGGCCGAGCATCTGCACGAGATAGGATATCGTGCTCTCGCCGCCGTAGTTCTGCCAGTTGGTGTTGGTGATGAAGGAGATCGCTGTGTTGAAGGAGAGATCCGCGGCGACCGCCGACTGCCCGGCCGGATTGAACGGCAGTACATCCTGCAGCCGCATCACGCCGTAGATGATGAGGAAGCCGCCGACATGGAACAGCAGCATGGCGACCGTATAGGTCAGCCAATGCTGCTCGCGCTTCTCGTCGACGCCGGAGAACCAATAGATGCCGGCCTCGATGGGACGCAGCACCGGCGACAGGAAGGTGCGTTCGCCGTTGAAGACGCGCGTCATGTACCAGCCGAGCGGCTTCGCCAGCGCGACGATGATGACGCAGTATAGGATGATCTGGAGCCAACCGATCACGGTCATGGATTTAACCCTTTAGGACTTGTGCCCTGCGCAGGAGCGGCAGGAGCAGTGCAAGCAGGCAGGCGACGAGCGCGGCGTCCGCCAGCAGCAGTTTGAGAAGCAGGAGCACGGTCAGAATCGCTCGGGCCGCAGCAGCGCGTAAGTGAGGTAGAACAGGAGGCCGAGCGAGACGACGCCGGCGAGCGAATAATCGAAGATCATGGTCCGCTCCCTCAGAGCCGTTCGCAGGCGTAGGTGTAGCCGATCGCAAGGGCGAAGAAGCCGAAGCCCAGCGCCAGCATCAGAATGTCCATCATGGAGATACTCCTCGTTGCGCCCTTGGCTTCGGTGCAACATTTCTCGGGAGACCTGGTGAGTGAGTGGGAGGAAGCGCAGTCCATTTCCACAACGCCAACCAGGACTTTTGACCGTGCTGAAGTGCCACCACGGGCATAGGTTTTCGAGACGAGGGCCATGGTGAAGTTATAGGAATCTCATAAAAGGCCGGGGCTGACGGCGTGGTCGGACAACGCTCGCGAGGCACATCACATCGTCGTCCCGGCCTAGTGCGCAATTGCGCACGGGGCCGGGACGACGGCGGAGAATGGCGTGCCACCGCCCCATCCCACACTTATGAAATCCCTATATCTGCCGCCCCTTCCCCATCTCGTTTTCAAATGCCGCTTTGGCCATCTTGGAGACGCCGGCCGACTGACCGACGCCACCTCCAGGAGGCCTGACATGACCACCGCCGCTCTCCGACATTACGATCCCCCGTCACTTGGCGACCGCTTGCGCAATGCGCAGGTGATGACGCAACCGTTGATGCTCGAGATCATCGACAAGGCCTGCCGGCGCTTCCCTTCACTCGGCCGAAGCGAGCGCACGGCACGTGTCATGCGCCTGATCGATGCCGAGGCCTGGGCCGATGCGGCGCTGGCATTGATCGAGCTCGAGCTGCCGATGTGGCAGGTCCGCCGCCTCGCCTATGACGAGGGCGAATGGCACTGCGCGCTCTCGCGGGAGCGCGAATTACCGGACTGGCTGGACGCCGCGATCGAAGGATGCCATAGCGACCTCGCGGTCGCCCTGCTGTCGGCGTTCGTCGAGGTCCAGGCACTCGCCGCGGAAGCGTCGCGGCCGAGCGTTCCCTCCGTTCGTCATGCACTGGATCCGCTTTACGAACCGCTCGCCTGCGACAATTTCGGCTAGCGGCCTGACGGATTCACGCCGTGTCGCAAGCCCCCGACATGTCGCACACGCTGAGCCCGGCGCGCGTGATCGCACGCTTCGCCGTTCGCGTTGTGCTGCTCGTTGTCTTTGCCGCATTCGGCAGCGTCGGTTTTGGCCGAAGCCTCGCCGTCCTGCTCTGGATGTCGATCATCCTATGCGCGCTCGCCGGCCTCGTCAGGCGCGAACCGCTGTTCAGCCCTGCCCTCAATCATTGGGACGAAGCTGTCGCCTTCGGCGCATTGTTCGCGCTGGTCCACATCGCCAATGATGTGGCCTGAGCGACCGCCTTTATGACCTTCCTATGAGATCGCCGCGCAGGCGCCCTCGAAATCATATTCGCAAGACAGGATATTGAGCGCGCAGGCAGGGACATGCCTCCCGCGCCGGCGTTGTTCAGAAGGAATACATCCGTGAAACTCGTCGAACCTCCCTCGTGCAGCGCGCCTTCCACCATCGTCTTCATTGGCAGGAACAGTCGCGGCCAGTGGATCGCGCAGGAGCAGGATGGCCTCTACGGCGGCCTGTTCGTCAGCCGCGCCCAGGCCGTCAAATATGCGCTGTTCGAGAACGGACAGCATCCGGAAACCGTCGTCGAGCTGCCGCGCGAGATCGAGCTCGACATGGGCAAGAACCCTAACACCATCGTCTCGCAGGGCGCCGCCTGAGCCGGCGCTTTTCCGCGGGAAGCCATGTTCATTCCTCCCTCTGCCTGGTTCACCGGCTTCATTCCGGATCTGCCGACGCCGTTCGACGCGGCTGACGCCATCGATCTCAAGGCGTTCGCAGCGCTCTGCGAGCGCCAAGTCGCGGCGGGCGTCCCCGCCATCGTGGTCTGCGAGACCGCCGGCGAGGCACCAACGCTCTCGCCGGCCGAGCAGGAGCTCGTGATTCGCACCGCGGTCGATGTCGCTCGCGGCCGCGTGCGGATCATCGCCGGCGCGCTGTCGAATTCGACCGGCCATGCCATCGAACTTGCCCGCCGCGCCGAGGCCGCCGGCGCCGATGCCATGATGGCTGTGGTGCCGGCCTACAACAAGCCGATGCAGGACGGGATGCTCGCGCACTTCCGCGCCATTGCCGGTGCGACCGGTTTGTCCTTGATCCTGCACGACATTCCCTCCCGTACGCTGCGCCCACTCGCCGACGAGACGCTTCTGCGCCTCGTCGAATCCCGTCAGTTCGTGGGCCTGCGCGACGCAAGCGGTGACATCACCCGCCCGATGCGCCTCGCCCGGCTGCTGCCATCAGGCTTTCGCCTGCTCTCCGGCGACGACGTCACCGCCTTAGGCTATATCGCAAGCGGCGGCGACGGCGCGATCTCGGAGGTCGCCAACATCGCGCCGGGTCTGTGCCGAACGATCTTTTCCCAGGTCAGGCAAGGCCGCCTGCAATCCGCCCGCTACCTGCACAAGCGCCTGATCCCGCTCATCGCCTGCCTCGCCAAGGACAGCCCGGCGGCGCTCAAGAGCGCACTGAGCGTGCTGGGTCTGATGTCGCCGGCCACAAGGCTGCCGATCGTGCCGCTGGACGCGGCCGCGCAGCGGGAGGTGGTACGCGCCTTCGCGGCGCTCGCCGACGAGGAGCTGACCGACAGCGTCGGGGGCCTGACGCCTCGCGTAGCGTTGCGGATATCGCATGCAGCCAAGGTGCGACCGCCGGCGTCTTTATGACATTCCTATGCGGCGGCCCCGGCAGTCATCTCGCAATCTTACGCTGCGGTGGTCATCATGAGAGGCAGATTGGAGCGGCCGTCTCGCCGCTCCACTGACAAGGACTTTCAAGATGTCGATGCTGACACATAGCCTTGACCGGCCCTTCGGTGAGGCCGATCGCCCGTCGGGGATCTCGACCGCGCGCAAAGCCCAGCTCAAGCGCCTCGTCCTCGGCGCGCTCACGCTGCTCTCGATGGGTAGCGTACTCACTGCGCTGATCGCACTGAGGACCGCAATCTATGTCTGGCACATGCACGTCTGACCGGCATGGAGACCATCATGACCTTGCAGATGTGTGAAGAGGCCGCCATGGCCGCAATTAGCCTTCAGACTTCCCGTCGCGGAGCTCACATCAAACAGGCGGCAACGCTCAGGCCGCTCGATCCGGATGTCGTCAGCACCGCCATTCCCGCCTTCTTCATTGGGCGCAACAGCGCCGGCCTCTGGGTCGCGCGCGAAGCGAATGAACGTGTCGGCGGTCTGTTCCTGTTCAAGAGCTCGGCGGTGGATTTTGCCAACCGTCAGAGCGCACCGGCGCACTGCGCCCTGGTGTTCCCCACCGACACCTTCGAACTCGACGTCGAGAACCGCGGCAATTTCCTGATCGTGCTGGCGCAGCGAGCCAGGCAGATTCTTGCGCGCGTGGCGGCAAGGCTGTGGCCGTGATCGAGCTCAAGATCGCCATCCTGGTCGCATTGCTGGGTGCGTTGCTGCTCGGCACGCGCATCGGCGCTGCGCCTGCCCCGGACAGGTAACGTGCAGCTCCTCAAGGGAAATCTCGAGCACGCGGTCACCACGACGATCCTGACCATGACGCTGAGTCTGGTCTGGGGCGCGATCCTAACGATCGTGATCACGCTCGTCGCGCGCGGGCTCGGGGTCTAGGATTTCCGCGCGGCGATCGACCGCCAATTGACCATGGCTGCCTACGAGGCAAGCAGCCGGGCGCACAGCGCGGTCGCGATACCCGCCTGAGGCCACGTATCCCGCGGAAAATACCCGGCCGATCTGGCGCAATTTCACGGAACCGTGTAGATCGGTTTCATGAGCATTAGCAACGTCAACGTGGTCGCCCATCCCCTGGTTCAGCACAAGCTCTCCCTGATGCGGGAGAAGGACCGCTCGACCAAGAGCTTTCGCGAGATCCTGAACGAGATCGGGATGCTGCTCGGCTACGAGGTGACGCGCGACCTGCCGCTGGAGCTGGTCGATATCGAGACGCCGATTTCGCCAATGCGGGCGCCCAAGATCGCCGGCAAGAAGCTCACGCTGGCGCCGATCCTGCGCGCCGGCGTCGGCTTCCTCGATGGCATGCTGGCGCTGATGCCGTCGGCGCGCATCGCCCATATCGGGCTCTACCGCGATCCTGATACGTTGCAGGCGGTGGAGTATTACTTCAAGGCGCCGCAGGACCTGTCGGACCGCACCGTGATCCTGATGGACCCTATGCTGGCGACCGGCAACTCGGCCTGCGCCGGCGCCTCGCTGCTGAAGGCGCGCGGCGCCCGCGACATCCGCTTCGTCTGCCTTCTGGCGGCACCTGAAGGCATCGCGCAGTTCCAGAGCGAGCATCCCGACGTGCCGGTCTGGACCGCCGCGATCGACGAGCGGCTCAACGACCACGGCTATATCGTGCCGGGGCTGGGCGACGCCGGCGACCGGATGTTCGGCACCAAGTAGACAGGTTCGCGCGGTCGGGTTAGTCCGGTTGCCATGAGCGCCAACGAATTTTCGCTGCAATCACTGATCCGGACCGAAGCCGCCGCCGATCCCGCCTTCGTGTTCGATGGCACGCCGGTCTCGCGCGCTGAATTCTCGGAAAAGGTCGAACAGACCGCCGCCTGGCTTGCCGCGCACGGTGTCGGCAAGGGCGACGTCGTCGCGGTCTGGCTGGTCAACCGGATCGAATGGATCACGCTGCTGTTCGCCGCCGGGCGGCTCGGGGCAATCGTCGCCGCCGTCAATACGCGCTACCGCAGCGCGGAGGTCGCGCATCTCCTGAAGCTGTCCGGCGCCCGTCTGATGGTGATCGAAGCCGCGTTTCGCTCGATCGACTTTGCCGCTATTCTCGCCGACGTCGCCAAGGACGAGGTGCCTGCGCTGCGAGAGATTGCGGTGGTCGGCGCGGATGAGATTCCCGCCCAATGGCCATGCGTGCGCTTCGACGCCTTCGACAAGCGCTATCCGCCTGCCCCGCCGGCTCAGGATGATTTCGATCTGCCGGTTCTGCTCTACACGACGTCAGGCACGACCAAAGGACCGAAGCTTGTCGCGCATTCGCAGCGGACGCTGGCCACGCACGCTGCCTCCGTCGCCGAGGCTCTAAAACTCTCGCCGCAACGCCATGCGCTGCTGGCCATGCTGCCGTTCTGCGGCACCTTCGGCATGACGAGCCTGCTCGGCTTCATCGCAGCGGGCGCGACCGTCCATGTGCTCGACGCCTTCGAGGCGGCGCCGGCGCTGAAGCTTCTCCGCGAGTGCGGGATCACGCATGCCTTTGGCTCGGACGAGATGTTCCGCCGCATCCTTGGCCTCACCGACGCGCCGCGTCCGTTTCCGCGTCTCGAAGTCTGCGGCTTTGCCGCGTTCCAGCCCGGCTGGCGCGAGCTTGCCGCGGAGGCCGAGGCGCGCGGCATGCGGTTGCACGGCCTCTATGGTTCGAGCGAGGTGCAGGCGCTGTTCTCGATCGCACGCTCGAGTGACGCCTTCACCGATCGCATCGACGGCGGCGGCTGGCCGATGTCGCCAGAGGCCAAGGTCCGCGTGCGCGACACCGAGACCGGCGAACTCGCGGCTCGCGGCGTCTCCGGCGAGATCGAGATCCATGCGCCGTCACGCTTCCTCGGCTACTACAACAATCCCGATGCGACGCGCGACGCGATCACCGCGGACGGCTTCTTCCGCACCGGCGATATCGGCCGGCTGCGCGGCGACGGCTCCTTCGTCTACGAAACCCGCGCGGGCGACGCCATGCGGCTCGGCGGCTTCCTTGTCGCGCCCGGCGAGATCGAGGACGAGCTCAAATCGTGCGCTGGCGTGGCCGACGCCCAGGTCGTCGCGGTCGATCTGAAGGGAAACGCACGCTGCGTTGCCTTCGTGATTGCCACCCAGGACCCCCATCACGAGCCGCCGCGGCAGGATGCGTTGACCGCGCGCCTGCGCGAGCGGCTCGCCGGCTACAAGGTCCCGGCGCGGATCTATGTCGTGGAGGCCTTCCCCGTCACCGACAGCGCCAACGGCGTCAAGATCCAGCGCGCCCGACTTCGGGCCATGGCGATGGAGCGGATCGCCGCGGAATAAGCACGGCCACTGGGATAGCGCGCGAACTCGTCCCGGCCAAAAGGTCGCGCATTACCTAGTATGACTTGGCCAGCCCAAGCACCTTTTCCGCAATGAAGCTGAGCGCAAGCTGCGGGCTGACCGGCGCGATGCGCGGGATCAGAACTTCGCGCAAGTAACGCTCGACGTGGAACTCCTTGGCATAGCCGAAGCCGCCATGGGTCATCACCGCCTGCTCGCAGGCATGATATCCGGCCTCACCCGCGATGTATTTCGCGGCATTGGCGGCGCCGCCGCAAGGCATGCCCTTGTCGTATTGCCAGGCCGCCGACATCACCATCAACCAGGCCGCCTCGAGCTCGACCCAGTTGACGGCCAGCGGATGCTGAATGCCCTGGTTCTTGCCGATCGGCCGGTTGAACACCACGCGGGTCTTGGCGTATTCGGTCGCGCGCGACAACGCGAGCTTGCCGAGGCCGACGGCTTCCGCTGCGATCAGGATGCGCTCCGGGTTCATGCCTTCGAGAATGTACTGGAAGCCTTTGCCTTCTTCGCCGATGCGATCCTCCATCGGGATTTCAAAGTCCTCGAAGAACAGCTCGTTGGAATCGACGACCTTGCGGCCCATCTTCTCGATCTCGTGGACCTTGATTCTGTTGCGATCGAAGTCCGTATAGAACAGGCTCAGCCCATGCGTCGGCGAGCGCACGTCCTCCAGCGGCGTGGTGCGCGCCAGCAGCAGGATCTTGTGCGCGACCTGCGCGGTCGAGATCCACACCTTCTGGCCGTTGACGATGTAGCGGTCGTTCTTGGCCACCGCGCGGGTCTTGAGCTGGGTGGTGTTGAGGCCCGTGTTGGGCTCGGTGACGGCAAAGCACGCCTTCTCGCGGCCCTCGACCATCGGTGGCAGCATGCGCTTGCGCTGTTCCTCGGTGCCGAACACGACCACGGGATTGAGGCCGAACACGTTGATGTGCACCGCGGATGCGCCGGACATGCCGGCGCCGGATTCCGCGATGGCGCGCATCATGATCGCGGCCTCGGTGATGCCGAGGCCGGAGCCGCCATATTCCTCCGGCACGCAGATGCCGAGCCAGCCGGCGTCCGCCATGGCCTTGTGAAAGTCGTGCGGGAAGCCGCCGTCGTGATCCTTCTTCAGCCAATAAGCGTCGGGAAAGTCTTCGCAAACCTTTGCGACGGCGTCGCGAATGGCTTCCTGCTGAGCGGTGAGCGCGAAATCCATGTTCCTGATCTCCTTCTTGGGAGAAGCGACCGCGCAATCTCCCCTCGTCGCGTTCCCCACGCGAAGGCCGTGGCGGATTGTTGCGCCCGAACGTGCCTTTGCTTGCGTTCTTTAACTTGAAAAACAGGGTACAGATACGTGAATTTCCCTATCAACTGTGTGTAGCATGCATAGGGTCATGCGGCGCGAGGATGCGGGCGCGCCGTTATTTCGCAGGAGGAAACCGCGATGGCCGGACTTTATTTCGAAGACTTTTCCGTGGGCCAGGAGTTCAGGCATCCCCTGACGCGGACCGTCACGGAGATGGACAACACCATGTTCAGCCTGCTGACGCTCAATCCGCAGCCGCTGCACATCGACGCGCATTTTGCGGCCCAGACCGAGTTCGGCCAGCGCATTTTCAACAGCCTTTACACCCTCGGCATCATGATCGGCATGACGGTCTATGATACGACCATGGGCACCACCGTTGCCAATCTCGGCATGACCGACGTCACTTTTCCGAAACCGGTCTTCCATGGCGACACGCTGCGGGCGACGACCAAGGTGCTTTCGTTGCGGGAATCCAAATCGCGCCCCAAGGCGGGCATCGTCGAGTTTGAGCACCACGCTCTCAACCAGAACGACGAGATCGTCGGAAAATGCCGCCGCATGGCGATGATGCACAAGAGGCCGGTCTGATGCGTTCGATGCTATTCGTGCCGGGCGACTCCCCGCGCAAATTCGAGAAGGCCAGCGAAGGCAAGGCCGACGCGCTGATCATCGATCTCGAAGATTCCGTCGTCACCGACAAGAAGCCGGAGGCGCGCGGGTTGACGTTGGCGATGCTCAAGGGCCGCAACAAACCCCATCAGCTCTATGTCCGCGTCAACGCGCTCGACACCGGCATGACGCTCGCCGACCTTGCCGCGGTGATTCCAGGCAAGCCCGACGGCATCGTGCTGCCGAAATCGCAGGGTGGCGACGACGTGCGACAGGTCGCGACCTGGCTGGAAGCTTTGGAGGCTGCGGCTGGCATCGCGATCGGCGCAACGCGCATCGTCTGCGTCGCGACCGAAACCGCAGCATCGATCTTCGGGCTCGGCAGCTACAAGGGCTGCTCCCCTCGCCTCGCGGGCCTGATGTGGGGCGCGGAGGATCTCTCGGCCTCGCTCGGCGCGACCGAAAAGGCGTCAGGCGGCGTGTTCCACAGCCCTTATCGGCTGGCGCGCGATCTCTGCCTGATGGCCGCCGCCGCGGCCGAGGTCGCGCCGATCGACACCGTCTATACCGACATCGACAATCTGGCGGGGCTCGAACAGGAAACGCGCGCGGCGCGGCGCGACGGTTTTTCGGCGAAAGCGCTGATCCATCCCAAGCACGTCGACGTGGTCAACGCGGCGTTCGAGCCGACCGAGGCCGAGCGCAATTGGGCGGAGAAGGTGATCGCGGCGTTCGCGAGCAATCCGAACTCCGGCACGCTGCGCCTCGACGGCCAGATGATCGACAAGCCGCATCTTCGCGCCGCGAAGAAGATCCTCGGCCAGAGCTAGATCAGGACGCAAGCCTCACCATGATTGTGCGCCAAGCCGTCAATGTTCTGGAGATCATGGAGTGCTCCCCGCAAAGCTCCAAGACGACTGCGCCCGAGCTATAGCCCTACCGGCAGTGCGCTCCCTCGCCCCGTTCTTACGGGGAGAGGGTTGGGGTGAGGGGCTGCCTCCACGATCACGGTAGCAGTTGAACTCGCGGAGAGTCCCCCTCACCCGGAATTTGCTCGCGCAAATTCCGGCCTCTCCCCGCACGCGGGGAGAGGCGAAGATCAGACGATCTTGATCGACATGTCCGGCAAGCCGTCGAGCTTGCACAAGAGCACGTCGCCCTTCACGACCGGGCCGACATTCTCGGGCGTGCCGGAATAGATGATGTCACCGGCCTTCAGCTCGAACGCTTCCGACAGTTTTGCGATCTGCTCGGCCACGCTCCAGATCATCTTGCTGAGATCCGAGCTCTGCTTCACCGTCCCGTTGATCGCCAGCGAGATGGCGCCTTTGTCGAAATGGCCGGTCTTGCTGGCCGGGTGGATCGGGCCGATCACCGCGGCGTGGTCAAAGCTCTTGCCGATCTCCCACGGCTTCTTCTCCGCGGCCATCCCGTTCTGGAGATCGCGCCGGGTCATGTCGAGGCCAAGGGCGTAACCATAGACGTGGTCGAGCGCCTTCTCTGCCGGGATGTTGCTGCCGCCGGATTTCAACGCGGCGACCAGCTCGACCTCGTGGTGATAGTTCTTGGTCAGCGACGGATAGGGATGGTCGGCGACCTCGCCCACAGCGACGTTCTGGATTGCGTCGGTCGGCTTCTGGAAGAAGAACGGCGGCTCGCGGTTCGGGTCCGATCCGCGCTCGATCGCATGCGCCGCATAATTGCGTCCGATGCAGTAGATGCGGCGGACCTGGAACACCTGGATTTCTCCGACGATCGGGATGGTGACCATCGGCACCGGAAAGATCGGCTTCGGCGCGGGCTGCGCCGCAGCCGGCGCAACTTCCGCGATTGAGGCAGCACTTGCGGCCGCGGCAATTGCGAGCAGCTCTCGTCGCGTTGCGGATGTCTCTTTCATGTTTTGTGCTCCCTTTTTATGTTCGTTGGGCGCATCATGCGCGCCGAGCCGCCTGATAATCAATATTCAGTATGCCAGCAATGCTGGACCGGCACGTCCTCCGATCGACGAGAACAGGCCGCCCGCAGCCGCGCCTTCCAAACCGGCTCCCTTTAGCCCTAGCATGGAACTTGCATAAATTCTGGGCGACATGGACGCCGCATGAACCTCATCAGCCTCGATATCCGCATGCTCCGGTCGCTGATCTCCGTGGTCGAGACCGGCAGCATCACCGAGACCGCGCGGCGGCTAGGCCGCACCCAGCCGGCGATCACCCTGCAATTGCAGCGGCTGGAGGAGCTGACCGGCAAGCAATTGTTCGAGCATGTCGGGCGCCGGCTGACGCTGAGCGAGGACGGCACCACGGTTCTCACCTACGCCAAATCCATCCTGCGGTTGCATGACGAATTGATTTCGCAACTGGCGTCACAGGAGATCGAGGGTCAGGTCGTGCTCGGCACGCCCGATCTCTATGCGGCCTTCATGCTGCCGCAGATCCTCAGCGTGTTCCGAAAATCCTTCCCCCGCGTCCAGGTCGAGCTCAATTGCGCGCTCTCGACGCCGCTGGTGGGCCTCGTCAAGCGCGGCGATGTCGATATCGCGCTCGTCACCCGCATGAACGATTTTACGGGCGGCCAGGTGGTACGGCGCGAGCAGCTGGTCTGGATGACCGGCGAGCAGTCCGCCGCGCACCAGGAACGACCCATTCCGCTGGCGCTGCTGCCGCCCGGCAACATCTATCGCGACTACGCGATCGACACGCTGGAACGCGCGAATTTGCGCTGGCGTATCGCTTGCGTCAGCGAAAGCGTCGGCGGCCTCCAGGCAGCGGCCTTCGCCGGCATGGCCGTGACCGTACTCGGCCGCAGCGCCTTGGTGCCGGCGATGCGCGAGATCGGCCCGAACGAGGGCCTGCCGCCGCTGCCGAAGATCGAGCTGCTGCTCTACAAGTCGAGCGGCGCGACCTCGAAGGCGGCGACCGCCTTGCACGACTATCTCGCGCACTATCTGCGCCTCGATGAAGAGCTCAGCGGCCGCGGCGACCCGATCGAGCTGTCTTAGCTGGGGCCTGTTCCCGCTGCGATGGTGCGCTCCCTCACCCCGTTCTTACGGGGAGAGGGTTGGGGTGAGGGGCTGCTTCCGCACATTCGGTGAGAGCTGCCCTCGCGGAAACTCCCCCTCACCCGGATTGCATCTCCGATGGAATCCGACCTCTCCCCGCAAGCGGGGCGAGGTTAAGGCGCCGCTTTCGCGCGCGCGGGACTTTCGCGGAGCGCCAGTGACGGCCAGAAGTTTGCCCAGGGCTGCGCCGCCTCGAACGCGGCGGCGATGCGGAAGATCGTGGGCTCGTCGAGCCAGGGAGCGACGATCTGCAAGCCGATCGGCATTCCATCGCGATCGAAGCCGCAGGGCAGCGTCGCCGCCGGAAGGCCGGCGAGGTTGATCGGCCAGGTGAAGGGCGACCAGCCGAGATGCGGATCGACCTTGCCGCCGTCGATCGTGTCGACGCCGATGCGGCCGGCCTCGAACGCGGTCACCGCGACGGTCGGCGTCACCAGCGCATCGACGCGCTCGAAAAGCTTCAGGAAGCCGCTGCGAGCCTGGCCGCGGCGATACCCAGCTTCGATATAGTCCGTGCCACTGTAGCGCCGACCGGCACTGATGACGTCAAGATAATCTGCTTCGGAGCTGGCGAGATCGGCCGTCGTCCTGCTCGCGACAGCGGCCGCCTGTTCGGTAAAGGCAATCGGCTTCAGCGTATGCTCGAGGATGCCGGGATCGAGACCCGGACCATCCATGGTGACCTGCGCGCCGCAGGCATCGAGAATGGCCAACGCCTTGCCGAACGCCGCGCGCACATCAGCGCTGACGGCGGCGTAGCCGAGATCGACGCTGGCGCCGATACGAATACCGCTCAACGGCGCGACCTTCGCATCGAACCGCCGCGCCGGCACCGGCAGGCTCGCGGGATCGCGCAGATCGTAGCCGGCGATGATCTCCAGCGTCAACGCGGCATCCGCGACCGTGCGCGTGATCGGCCCGGTATGCGCGAGCGAGCCCCAGGACGGTGGCGAGAAGCCGGGCGAACGCGGCACCAGGCCAAAGGTCGGCTTCAGGCCGAACACCCCGCAAAAAGACGAGGGCACGCGGATCGAGCCGACGCCATCGGTTCCGATCGCGATCGGACCGCAGCCGGCGGCAACGCCCGCCGCCGCGCCGCCGCTCGATCCGCCACTGGTGCGACCGGGATTCCAGGGATTGCGCGTGGTGCCGGTGACCGGGCTGTCCGCCGTCAACTTGTAACCGGACTCGCAGGTCGTGGTCTTGCAGGTGACGATTGCACCCGCCTCCTTCAGCGCCGAGACAACCGCCGCGTCGAAATCGGGCACGAATGCCTTGTTCATCGGCGAACCGCCATAGGCCGGCACGCCTGCGACAAAGACCAGGTCCTTGATCGTGACGGGGACACCGGCGAGCGCTCCCTTGGCCTCGCCGGCGCGTATCTCCCTGGTGAGACGATCGGCCTCCGCCCTCGCCTGCTCGTACATCGGCGTCACCACTGCGTTACAGGCCTCGTTCGTCGTCTCCAGCGCGGCAATGGTGTCGTCGACGACATCGCGCGGAGTGAACGCCTTGCGCCGGTAGCCGGCCAGGATCTCGGTTGCGGAAAGCGAGCCAAGGCCAGTCGGCGCCGGCGGGAAGGCCGTTCGGCCGGAACCATCAGTCATCATCAACCCTAAAGTGCTAGCTGAGCGCCGCGTCGACGGCGCGCTTGGCCATGACCGTGACGAGATGCGCACGGTAATCGGCTTCGGCATGGATGTCGGAAGTGAGACCGTCGGTGTCGATCCTGATTGCCGCGATCGCGGACGGATCGAAATTTCGCGACAGTGCTTCTTCCATCGGGGGAACGCGGAATACGCCGGAGCCTGCTCCCGTCACGGCCACGCGAACGCCATCAGCGAATTTCGCGACGAACACGCCGACCAGCGCATAGCGCGACGCCGGCGCCTTGAACTTGGCGTAGCCCGCCCTAGGCGGCACCGGAAAGCGGATCGCCGTGATGATCTCGCCAGGTTCGAGCGCGGTCTCGAACAGGCCGCGGAAGAACCCGTCGGCCGCGATCTCGCGCGTGCTGGTGACGACGGTCGCGCCCAATCCGAGCACACCTGCCGGATAATCGGCCGCCGGATCGTTGTTCGCGACGGAGCCACCGATGGTGCCGCGGATGCGGACGGCTGGATCGCCGATCATCGAGGCCAGCGCGGCGAGACCGGGGATCTTCGCCTGCACCAGCTTCGAGGCGGCCACCACCGCGTGTGGCGTCATCGCACCGATGGTGATGGTGGAGCCGTCGTCGCTGATGCCCTTCAGATGTCCGAGCTTCGACAGGTCGACCAGGGCAGGCGGACTGGCGAGCCGCTGCTTCAGCGTCGGGATCAGCGTCATGCCGCCGGCGACGAGCTTGCTGTCCTCGATCGAGGTCAGCAGTTTGGCAGCGTCAGGAATCCGGTCCGGTTGGTGATAGGCAAACGGCTTCATTGTCATCCTCCCTATTCCGCAGCGACCGGCAGCGATGCATTTTGCAGCAGGCGCCAGATCCGGTTCGGCGTCGCCGGCATGTCGACATGGGTGACGCCGAGATGCGACAGCGCATCGACTACCGCGTTGATGACCGCGGCCGGCGAACCGATGGTGCCGACCTCGCCGCAGCCCTTCACGCCCATCGGCGTATGCGTACACAGCGTCGAATGGGTCGCAATGTTCATCATCGGCATGTGGTCGGCGCGCGGCATGCAGTAGTCCATCAGCGAGCCCGACAGCAGCTGGCCCGAGCCCTCGTCATAGACCGCGTTCTCGTACAGCGCCTGGCCGACGCCCTGCACGATGCCGCCATGCAACTGGCCCTCGACGATCATCGGGTTGATGACCGTGCCGACGTCGTCCACCGCAGTGTAATTGACCAGCGTCACTGTGCCGGTTTCCGGGTCGATCTCGACCTCGGCAATGTGGCAGCCGCCGGGATAGGTGAAGTTGACGGGATCATAATAAGCCTGCTCCTCGAGCCCCGGCTCCAGCACTTCGAGCGGATAGTCGTGCGGCACGTAGGCGGCGCCCGCGATCTCCTCGAACGTCTTCATGCGGTCGGTGCCTGCGACCGAGAATTTTCCGGCCTCGAACTGGATATCCACTTCGGCCGCCTCAAGCAGATGCGCCGCGATCTTCTTGCCTTTCGCGACCACCTTGTCCGTCGCCTTCGACAGCGCCGCGCCGCCGACCACCAGCGAACGCGAGCCATAGGTGCCCATCCCAAACTGCACGCGGTCGGTATCGCCGAACACGATGTCGACATTATCAAACGCGACGCCGAGCTTTTCCGAGACGATCTGCGCGAACGTCGTCTCATGGCCCTGGCCATGATTGTGGGTGCCGATCATGACCGTGACCTGGCCGGTCGGATGCACCCGCACCGTGGCGCTTTCATAGAGCCCGCCGCGCGCGCCCAATCGTCCCGCAAAACGCGACGGCGCGAGGCCGCAGGCCTCGACATAGGTCGAGTAGCCGAGCCCGCGGAATTTGCCCCTGCGCGCCGACTCCGCCTTGCGGATACCGAAGTTCTTGACGTCGGCCGCGACAAGAGCGCCGTCGAGACACCCCATCGGATCGCCGGAATCATACTGCACCAGCACCGGCGTCTGATACGGATAGGCCTCCTTCGGGATCATGTTGCGTCGGCGTATCTCGACGCGGTCGATGCCCATCTCGCTGGCTGCGACATCGACGATGCGCTCCAGCACGAAGGTCGCCTCGGGTCGCCCCGCACCGCGATAGGCGTCGACCGGAACGGTGTTAGTGAACACCACCTTCACGTTACAGTAGATTGCCGGCGTGGTGTAGACGCCGCCGAGCAGCGGTCCGTAGAGATTGGTCGGGATGTTCGGTCCGAAGGTCGAGAGATAGCCGCCCATATTGGCGAGCGTATTGACGCGGAAGGCCAGAAACTTTCCGGTCTCGTCCAGTGCGAGCTCGGCCTCTGTGACGTGATCGCGGCCGTGCCGATCGGAGACATAACCCTCCGACCGGCTCGCAACCCATTTGATCGGCCGCATCACGCGCTTGGCGGCCCAGGTGATCACGGCCTCCTCGCCGTAGTGGAACTGCTTGACGCCGAAGCCGCCGCCGACATCGGGCGCGACCACGCGCAGCTTGTGCTGCGGGATGTTCAGCACCAGCGCGCCCATCAGGAAGCGCACGACATGCGGGAACTGGCTGGTGGTCCACAGCGTGAAGCGATCCGTGCCGGGCTCATATTCCGCGATCGCCGCGCGCGGCTCCATCGGGTTGCCGATCAGCCTGTTGTTGACGAGGCTGAGCTTTGCGACATGCGCCGCTTTCCGGAACGCGGTCTCGACCGCCGCCTTGTCGCCGAGCTCCCAGTCGCAACAGATGTTGTTCGGCACGTCCTCGAACAGTTGTGGCGCGCCGGGCCGCACGGCTTCGAGCACGCCGACCACCGAGGGCAGCACCTCGTACTCGACCGTCAGCAGCTCGGCTGCCGCGCTGGCCTGTGCCGGCGTCTCCGCGACGACGAAGGCCACCATGTCGCCGACGAAGCGCACCTTGCCCTGTGCCAGCATCGGAAACGGCGGCTCCTTCATCGGCACGCCCTTGGCATCCGTGATACCCCAGCCGCAGGGTAGCGAGCCCAGCTTGTCCGCGGTGGCATCTTCGCCGGTCAGGACCGCGATGACGCCGGGCGATGCGAGCGCCGCACTCTTGTCGATGCCGCGCAGGATCGCGTGTCCGTGCGGCGAGCGCACGAACACACCGGCCGTCATGCCGGGACGCTTGATATCGGAGACGTAATTGCCGCGGCCGGTGAGGAAGCGCTGGTCCTCTTTCCGTTTAGGTGAAGCGCCGATCCCGATCACATTGCCCATGGTCACTCTCCCCTGGCGGCGTTCATGGCGGCAGCGCCTGCCATCACCGAGACGACGATGTTCTGATAGCCTGTGCAGCGGCAGATGTTGCCTTCAAGGCCGTGGCGGACGTCGGCTTCCGTGAGCTCCGGCTTCTCGGTCGCGAGCGCCACCGCCGTCATCAGCATGCCGGGCGTGCAAAAGCCGCATTGCAGACCGTGATGCTCGCGAAACGCCTCCTGCATCGGATGCAGCCGGTTCGAACCCGGCGCACCTTGCAGGCCCTCGATGGTGAGCAGCGTCGCACCGTCGAGCGCAGGCGCCAGCAGCGTGCAGCTCTTCACCGGCAGGCCGTCGAGATGCACCACGCAGGCGCCGCATTGGCTGGTGTCGCAGCCGATATGGGTGCCGGTGAGGTTGAGCCGCTCGCGCAGCAGCTCGGCGACGAGCGTCGCCGGCTCGACATCGACAGTGGTTGGCCGTCCGTTGAGTGTGAAGGATATCTGCACGATCATACTCCTGTGCGCGACGGATCTTTAGGCGAGTGGAAGCGCGCTGCCGGTGGCCCATGTGGCCATCACGACGTCGCCGACGGTGAACGGATCCGCGAAGAAGGTCTTTTCCGGCACATAGGCGACGAACGCGTCGTCCGGCACGGTGTCGAGCATGACCTTGACGAAATAGCCCTGGTATTCGATCGCGAGCACGCGGCTCGGCAGCGAATTGGAGCAGCCCGGCGGCAGCTCCCTGCCCGGTCGGACCAGCGCGACATCGTCGCGGCGCACGGCGATATCGATCTTGTCCCCGACGCTGACCGTGGACCGCGCTTGGAGCGGGACCTCGATGCCATCAGGCGCGGCCTGCGCGAGCGTAAAGGTCGAACCGTTGACTTTCTCGACACGCCCCGACAGCACGTTCTGCCCGCCCATGAACTCGGCGACGTAACGATCGTGCGGATGGGCATAGACGTCGCGGGCCGCGCCCGCCTGCTTAATCCTGCCCTGCTCCATCACCACTACCAGATCGGCGAGCGCGATCGCCTCGAGCTGGGTGTGGGTGACGTGGATAAAGGTAATGCCGAGCTCCTGCTGCATCCGCCTGAGCTCCTGGCGCATCTGCACGCGGAGCTGCTCGTCGAGGGCGGAGAGCGGCTCATCGAGCAGCAGCACCCTCGGCTCGGTGATCGCCGCGCGCGCCAGCGCCACGCGCTGCTGCTGGCCACCGGAGAGCTGCGCCGGCAGGCGGTCGGCGAACTGCGTCAGACGCACCTTCTCGATCATGGCATCCGCAGCGCGCAGGCGATCAGCCTTGGACTGGCCGCGGACGCGCAATGCGAAGGCGATATTCTCGCGCACGGTCAGGTGCGGGAACAGCGCGTAGGACTGAAACATCATCGCGGTGCGCCGCTGCACCGGCGCGAGCCCGACGACGTTCTGGCCGCCGATCACGATCTCACCGGCGGTCGGGTCCTCGTGGCCGGCGATCATGCGCAGAATCGTGGTCTTGCCGCAGCCGGACGGGCCGATGAAGCAGCAATAAGCGCCATCGGCGATCTTGAGGTTGACGCCGTCGACCACATTGCTGACGCCGTCAAAGCTCTTGCAGACGCCCGCCAGTTCGATATCGCCGCGATCGCTCTTCATTTCCCAGCTCAACCCTTTGTGCTGCTGCCGCGTTTCTTCTGGATCAGCACGATGCTGCCCAGGCTCGCGCCGATGACGATGAAGGACACGATCGTCGTCACCGTGCCGAGCGCGTAAAGCGAGGGCGAGGTGACGTTCAGCGTCATGCTCCAGATCTCCAGCGGCAGCGTGTTGAGCGAGCCCGCGGTCTGGAGGCTGCGGGCGAACTCGTCGTAGGAGAGCGTGAAGCCGAACAGCGCGACCGCGACCAGGCCGGGCGCCAGCACCGGGATCATCACCAGCCGGATCGACTGCCAGCGGCTGGCGCCGAGGTCGTAGGCCGCCTCCTCCCAGACGTGGTTGAAGCGCGACATCACCGCGAACATCACGAGCACGCCGAACGGCAGCGTCCAGGACAATTGCGCGCCGAGCGCCGAGGTGTACCAGCTCGCATTGAGCCCGAGCGCCTGGAACAACAGACCGGTGCCGAGGCCGAGCACGAGACCCGGAGCGACCAGGCTGCCGATCATCATGTAAAACACGACGGTGTCGCCGCGAAAGCGCTTGCGAAAACCGAGCCCGGCGAGGAACGAGACTACCACCGTGATGGCAGTGACGATGACGGCGAGCTTGATCGAACGATCGAACGAGCCCTTGACGTCGCCGGTCCGCACCTGGGTGAAGAGATCGACGAACCAGTGCAGCGAAGTGCCCTTCATCGGGAACACGAGGCCGCCACGAATGTCCTGGAACGACAGGACGTAGATGCAGAACATCGGGCCGTACAGGGCGATCACATAGAACCCGAATAGCGTCGCCAGAACATAGAACGTCCACGGCCGGCCGCCCTTGCTCGGTGCAATCGCCTTGGTCGTCGCCGGCGCGACCGTCTTTGACATGTCAGTCTTGGAAATGTCAGTCTTGGAAATGTCAGTCTTGGGCATGTCGGCGAGAACCGCGCTCATCGCGTGATCTCCTGCCTGATGTCGACGGTGCGCAGGATCAGCGAAACGATCGCGACCAGCACCAGCGTCAGCAGCACCGCGCTCGCCGCCGCGGTCGGATATTGCAGCACGCCGACGTCCTCGTAGAAGGCGCTGACCACCGAAGCCGAGCCGCCGCCGGACATCACCTTGACGACGAAGAAATCGCCCATAACGATCGAGACGACGAAGATGGTGCCGAGCGCGATGCCGCTCTTGGACATCGGCACCACGATCAGGCGCATGATGTCGAAACGGCTGGCGCCTGCATCGATCGCGGCCTCGATCAGCTTCTTGTCGATCCGTGCCATGGAATTGAAGATCGGCACGATCATGAAAATGGTGAGCTGGTGGACATAGGCGATGACGACCGCCAGGTCCGAGAACAACAGCACTTCCAGTGGCTGGCGGATCACGCCCATTGCCAGCAGCGCCTGGTTGATCAGGCCTTCCTTGCCGAGCAGCGGAATCCAGGAAATCATCCGGATGATGTTCGAGGTCCAGAACGGTACCGTGCAAAGCAGGAACAGGCCAATCGCCAGCAGCTGGTTGCGGACGTGGAAAACCAGGAAGTATGCGACGAAGAAGCCGATGATCAGCGTAAATATCCAGGTCAGCACCGTGAACTTGATCGTCGCCAGATACAGTTTCAGCGTCAGCGCCGAATGCAGCACCTCGACATAGCTTGCGAGCGTGAAGCCCGGCGTCAGCCCGCCGAAGCCGTCGGTGGCGAAGAAGCTCGCGGCCAGCACGACCAGGATCGGCGCAACGAAGAACGGCACGAGCACCAGTACAAGCGGCGACACGTAGAGCCAGCCAGCGAGATTTGCGCGTGATAGGGTTTGACTGGTCTGCATGTCGGCAAACGCCTCGAACTCGGTCATTTGGCACCGGCGCATTGCCGCGCCGGCGCTTCGTTCACGTCAGGTGAAGCAGGTTTCAGGCCACCTTGAAGTCGTTCCAGCGCTTGTTCATGTAGGCGGCTTCGTCCATCAGGGTGTTCCAGCACGAGATGTTCTTGACGCGGTCGAGGAACGAGCCGCCGTCACGCTTGGTGCCGCTCTTCTCCATCGGCACGCCATAGGGGTCGTTGACCACCTCGGGCGCGGGCTGGCCCTCGTACCAGAACGCCCATTCGGCCGGCGTGAGGAATTTCTTCGCGGTCGAAGGCACCGGGCTGTAGTAACCGTAGCGCGCGACGAAGCCGCCCTGCCATCCCGACAGATACCAGTTGAGATATTCGTAGGCGGCATCCAGCTTCTTGCCGGAGAGATGCTTCATCAGGCCCATGCCGTTGCACCAGCCGCGATAGCCTTCCTTGCCGTTCTTGATGTTGACCGGCGCGTAGACGCAGGGGATTTCTTTTACGCGCACCGCGGCAACCGCCGGCGACCACATCGACTGGATCACCACTTCGCCCGCCGCCATCAGCTGCACCGACTGGTCGAAGGTGGTCCAGGTCGCGCGGAACTGGCCCTGCTTCTTGAGCTCGATCAGCTTGTTGCAGGTGAAGTCGATCTCCTCCTTGGTCATGTTGCCCTTGTTGCCGTACTTGATCAGCCCGGCGCTTTCGAAGCAGAGCGCGGCGTCCATGATGCCGATCGCGGGCACGTCGAGGATCGCGGCCTTGCCCTTGAATTTCGGATCGATCAGATCCTTCCATTCGGTGACTTCATGGCCGACGAGATCGGGGCGGTAGCCGATGGAGTCGGCGTTGTAGACCTGCGGCAGGAAGGTCGCCCATTCGGTCACACCGTCGTTCAGATCGGTCGAATCCGGCTTGGCGATATACATGGCCTCGTAGGGCGAGATGCCCTGGCGCGGGATCTTGTGACCGTCGATCTCGCCCTTGGTGAAGATCGGCAGGATGTTGTCGAACTCCTTGACCTTCTTGACCTCGATGCCCTGGATCACGCCGCGCTTGGCGGCGAGCTTGGCCTGCCAGCCCTCGAGATCGGCGATGTCGACCGTATTAGGCTGGCTTATGAAGCGGTTGATGGCGGCGGAGGTGTCGAGGTTCTGCATCGTCACCTTGAAGCCGAGATCCTTGGCCGCCTGGTCGCCGATCGCCTTCACCACCGAATAGGACACGCCGACATGGCGCAGCTCGATGTCCTTGATCTCCTGCGCCCAGATCGTCGGGAATCCGCGGATCGCGTCCGATCCTGCGGCCGCGCCGGCCACGGCCGCTGCGCCCTTCAACAGCGTGCGCCGGCTCAGCTTTTTCGCAGGCTTGTCGCTCGTCCCCACCGGATTGGCAGTGGATGTCCCCTTGTCCCTGTCAAGCATGGCAACCCTCGTTGGCTACGATGAACGCTGCGCACCGGTCGCCATTGACCGGCTGCGGATGTGATCAATTGCGAGGGAGGCTATGGGCGGGATGTTGTGAAGTAAAATTGGAAGTAAAAATTCGCCGCATAAACGCGGCTAATGGTTCGCCCCGCTGCACCGGCTTTTGGCAACGCGCATAAGAAGGCGTCACGACTTGCATACAAAGCGATAGCTTCGAACGTGCAGGTCCGCTGGCGCGGCAGACGTGATGAAAGCGGTCCTCAGGACCTGAGCTGGTCCCGCGCCGTCTCCGGCGCCAGCAGGGTCGCGATGATCGTGATCATCGACAGCGCGACGATGTAGACCGAGACGGCCCAATAAGAACCGGCCCATGCCAGCAGTGCCGTCGCAATCAGCGGCGAGAAGCCGCCGCTCAGCGCCGCCGCAACGTTGGCTCCCAGCGATGCGCCGCTGTAGCGCACCTGCGTGCGGAACAGCTCCGGCATGAAGGCGGCCTTCGGCCCGAACAGCAACGCATGCGTCAGTGTCATCGTGACGACGAGCGCGAGCGTGATCAGCGCCGGGTCCCTGGTGTCGAGGAACCAGAACAACGGAAACGCCAGCGCCACCGAGAACACGCCACCGGCGAGATACAGCGCTTTGCGGCCGAAGATGTCGGACAGCCAGCCTGCGAGGGGCAGCGTCGCGAGCTCGACGAGCGCGGCATAGACCACCGCGTTCAGGATCACCTGCCGCGGCAGACCGAGCTGCGTCGTGGCGTAGACCACGGTGAAAACAGTGAGGAGATAAGCGAGCCCGACTTCGGACACCGTGATGCCGATCGCGAGCAGGAAGCTGCGCCAGTCGCGGCGCAGCACTTCCAGCGCCGGCTGCGCCAGAACCTCCTTGCGCTCGAGCACCTCCTTGAAGTGCGGCGTCTCCGCAAGTTTCAGCCGCACGATGAAGCCGACACCGACGAGCAGGATGCTGATCAGAAACGGCACGCGCCAGCCCCAGCTCAGGAAGTCCGCCTCGGGCAGCTGCGTCATCAGACCAAAAATGCCGGTGGACGCGGCAACGCCGACGGGGAAGCCGATCTGCACCAGGCTGCCGTAGAAGCCGCGGCGGTTACCGGCGTGCTCGGCCACCATGACCACCGCCCCGCTCCACTCGCCACCGAGCCCGATGCCCTGGACGAAGCGCAAAATGACGAGAAAGATCGGCGCCCAGACGCCGATCTGACTGTAGGTCGGCAGGCAGCCGATCAGGAACGTGCCCAGTCCCATCGCGATCATGGTGGCGACTAGCATCTTCTTGCGGCCGAGCCGGTCGCCATAATGCCCGATGATCGCACCGCCGATCGGCCGCGCGACGAAGCCGACGGCATAGGTCGAGAACGCCGCCAGCGTGCCGACGAAGGGATCGAAGCTCGGGAAGAACAGCTTGTTCAGAACCAGCGCCGCCGCCGTGCCGTAGATCAGGAAGTCATACCACTCGATCGCGGTGCCGAGCGCGGCTGCCCACACCACCTGCGCCGTCGTCGATTTCTCGCTCGCCGTGGAGATCCCCGATGCTGCCGTCATTACCATCCGCCCCAAAATTCCAGAGGGCATCTTGGCCAATCGCGATGCCGGTTGCAACCTACGGGCGTGTGGGCTTCCCAGGATTCGGATGCGGGATTTACGCGCCGCTGCTTCAACACCCGTCATTGCGAGGAGCACTTGCGACGAAGCAATCCAGAGTGCCCCCGCGGAAGGATTCTGGATTGCTTCGCTCCGCTCGCAATGACGGATATGCGAGCCGTTGTGCGATGGCGGCAGCGCCGTCCGCGGGGAAGCGGAACCGAGCCACACCCGTTATTCGCCATTGACAAACTTATTCATCATTATCTAACTTGCCGTCACAATAACCAGCCGCGCCAAGCGGCCATAAACGAGAGGGAACGACGATGAGAGGGCTTTTGGCCTGCGCCATGCTCGCGGCCATGACTTCGGCTGCCATGACCACCGTTGCGAACGCGCAAATCTCCGACGACGCCGTGCGGATCGGCGTGCTGACGGATCTGTCGAGCTGGGGCCGCGACAACAGCGGGCCAGGCTCCGTGGAGGCCGCGAAAATGGCGGTAGAGGAGTTCGGGCCCACCGTGCTCGGCAAGCCGATCGAGATCATCAGCGCCGACCACCAGATGAAGACCGACGTCGGCGTGCAGATCGTGCGCGGCTGGTTCGACAACGGCAAGGTCGATGCCGTCGTCGACATCCCCAATTCCGGCATCGCGATCGCCGTCCACAACATGGTGCGCGAGCGCAACAAGATTGCGCTGCTCTCCGGCCCCGGCGCGAGTTCGCTGACCGACGAGCTTTGCAGCCCGAACACGGTCCACTTCACCTACGATACCTACGCGCTGTCGAAGGTGACGGCCTCCGCCGTGATCAAGGAAGGCGGCAAATCCTGGTACTTCATCACCGCCGACTACGCCTTCGGCCAGCAGCTCGAGAAGGATGCCACCCGCTTCATCAACGAGATGGGCGGCAAGGTCCTCGGCGGCGTGAAGCACCCGACCAACACGGCCGATTTCTCCTCCTTTGCACTCCAGGCGCAAAGCTCGAAATCGGACGTGGTCGCCTTCGCCAATGCCGGCCAGGACACCGACAATGCGATCAAGCAGTCCGGCGAGTTCGGCCTGGTCCAGGGCGGCCAGAAGCTGGTCGGCCTCCTGATGTTCGACACCGACGTGCACGCGATCGGCCTCAAATCCGCGCAGGGCACCTACATGACCACGGCGTCCTATTGGAACATGGACGAGGCGACCCGCGCCTGGTCGCGGAAATTCTACGAGCGCACCAAGGTGATGCCGACCATGATCCAGACCGGCGTTTACGGCTCGGTGCTGCATTATCTCAAGGCCATCAAGGCCGCCGGCACCGATGATCCCGCCAAGGCGATGGCCAAGATGCGCGAGCTGCCAATCGAGGATACATTCGTTCATGGCGGACGTCTGCGCGAGGACGGCCGCGTCATTCGCGACATGTATCTCGCCAAGGTGAAAACACCCGAGCAGTCTAGGGAACCGTGGGATTATTTGGAGATCATCAAGACGGTGAAGGGCGAGGACGCCTTCCGCCCGGTCTCCGAATCCAAATGTCCGCTGCTCAAGAAGTGAGGCCTGCATGACCGGCAACGAGCGCAGCGCAATTGAGACTTACGAGTGCGATGTGCTCGTGGCCGGATCGGGCTGTTCCGGCATGTCGGCCGCGATCACCGCGCGCTATCGCGGTCTCGACGTCCTGATCGTCGAGAAGGAGCCACGCTTCGGAGGTACCACCGCCCGCTCCGGCGGCTGGTTATGGATTCCCGGTACCTCGCTGGCCAAGGCTTACGGCATCGCGGAGACGCCCGAGCAGGCGCGGACTTACCTGCGCCATGAAGCCGGCAACAATTTTGACGCCGCACGCGTCGATGCGTTCCTGAGCGCCGGCCCCGAGGCGGTCGATTTTTTCACCAGCAAGACGGCGCTCCGTTTCGACATGCCGCTGGTTTTCCCGGATTATCACGCCGAGGCGCCCGGCGGCACCCAGGGTGGTCGTTCGATGGTGGCGCGCCCGTTCGACGGCCGCGAGCTCGGCGACCAGATCAAGACCCTCGGCATGCCCCTGCCCGAGCTGACCGTATTCGGGATGATGCTCGGATCCGGCAAGGACATCGTCCATTTCATGCGCGCGACGAAGTCGCTGAATTCGGCGGTCTATGTCGCAAAGCGCCTGTCGCGGCATCTGATGGACGTGCTGCGCTATGGCCGCGGCATGACGCTGACCAACGGCAATGCGCTCGCCGGGCGACTGGCAAAATCCGCGCAGGATCTGAAGATTCCAATGTGGCTGTCCGCCCCGGTGCGCGAGCTGACGGTCGAGAACGGCACTGTCACCGGCGCCATCGTCGCCCGCGAGGGACGCGACGTCCGCATTCGTGCCAGACTAGGCGTCGTGCTCGCCTGCGGCGGTTTCCCGCATGATGTCGAACGGCGCAAAAAGATGTTCCCACACGCGCCGACTGGGAACGAGCATTTTTCGCCGGGACCGACCGGCAACACCGGCGACGGCCTGCGGCTTGCGGAAAGCGCCGGCGGACAGGTCGAGGACCGGCTTCCGAACGCGGCAGCCTGGGTCCCGGTTTCGGTCACCAAGCGCAAGGACGGCTCAAACGGTGTGATGCCGCATTTCATCGACCGCGCCAAACCCGGCGTGATCGCGGTGATGCGTGACGGCAAGCGCTTTGCCAACGAGGGCAATTCCTATCACGACTTTGTCCAGGCCATGGTGAAGGCTGCGAAGCCCGGCGAGGAGATCGCGGCCTACCTCATCTGCGACCACCCGACCCTGCGCAAATACGGCCTCGGCTGCGTGCCGCCATTCCCGATGCCGCTGGGTCATCACCTCAAGACCGGCTATCTCATGCGCGGCGAGACGCTGGAGGCGCTCGCGGCAAAGGCGGGCATCGACAGCATGGCGTTCGTCGAGACCGTCAAGCAGTTCAATGCGACCGCACCACAGGGACATGATGCCGCCTTCGGCAAGGGCTCGAAGGCCTATAACCGCTACCAGGGCGATGCGCTGCACGGCCCGAACCCCTGCGTCGCGCCGATCGAGAACGGGCCGTTCTACGCCATCAAGATGGTGGTCGGCGATCTCGGCACCTATGCCGGCATCGTCACCGACGAGAACGCGCGGGCGCTGGATGCGGAAGGACGGGTCATTCCCGGGCTCTATGCCGCCGGCAACGACATGGCGAGCATCATGGGCGGCAATTATCCCGGCGCCGGCATCACGCTTGGGCCGGCGTTGACCTTCGGCTACATTGCCGGCCGTCATCTCGCCGACAGCGCCGCCAAGCGCAACGCGGCGTAAGCGAGCCGCACGCCAGGAGCCGTATGAAAAGAGAGAGCCGCGGCATCCAGTCGATCGAGGTTGGCGGAGAATTGCTCCGCGCGCTTGCCAGATGCGGCGAGCCCATGATGCTGCGCGATCTCGCGCGCGAGGCCGGCATGACGCCAGCCAAGGCGCATCCCTATCTCGCCAGCTTCTCCCGCATCGGCCTGATCGAGCAGGACGAGACCAGCGGCCGCTACGAGATCGGCGCACTGGCGCTGGAGCTCGGCCTGATCAGCCTGCGCCGCCTCTCCGGCGTACGTATCGCATTACCGAAGATCGCGGTCCTCGCAAGTCAGATCGGGCACGCGGTCTCGCTCGCGGTCTGGGGCACGCACGGCCCGACCGTGGTGCAGCTGGAAGAACCCGCCCAGCCCGTTCACATCGTGATGCGGGCCGGCTCGGTGATGGCGCTGCTGGAGACGGCCACGGGTCGGGCCTTTGCGGCCTTCCTGCCGGAGAAAACGATCAATGCCGCGCTCGAAAGCGGCCTCGATCGTCACGGCGTCGGCTATAATCCGAAGCGCGCCGCGAAAGGCGCGAAGCTCACTGAGATGCTCACGGAGGTCCGCAAGCACGGCCTCGCCCGCGCGCTCGGCGACCCCCTGCCCGGCGTCAACGCATTCTCAGCGCCGGTGTTCGACCATTCCGGCCATGTCGCGCTGGTGATCACCGCGATGGGGCCGGAAGGCACGTTCGACGCCCGGTGGGACAGCCCGATTGCACACGCGCTACGCGACTGCGCGGGCGGCATTTCGAAACGGCTTGGTCACGGGATGACGGCCGCGGCGGAATAGCCGCATACAACCACCGCTGTCATGCCCCGCGAAGGCGGGGCATCCAGTACGCCGCGGCCCATCGGCCCTGTCGCTGCTATCTCGGAGTACTGGATCGCCCGGTCAAGCCGGGCGATGACAGCGAGTGTGGACAACCTTCCGAGTCCTACTTCTCCTTCACCGGCACCGTGTAATTCAGAATCAACCGCCCACCATCCGGATAGATGGTCTGCCCCGTGATGTAGGAGGCATCGTCACTCGCAAGAAACGCCACGACCGAGGCAACCTCGCTCGGCTCGCCGCCACGGCCGGCCGGCGTCCGTGACATCACGGTCTTGCGGGCATCCTCCGAGGTGTAGATGGACGATGCCACCATGTCGGTCAGGATCGTGCCCGGTCCGACGGCCACCACGCGAATATTGTGCGGAGCCAGCGCGACGGCGGCCACTGATGTGAGCTGCTTCATGCCGCCCTTGGACATGGCGTAGGTCGCAAGCGCCGGGATTGCCAGCAGTGCATTGACCGAGGACATGTTGATGATGACCCCGCCGCCGCTACCTTGCGCAATCATCTGCTTGGCCGCCGCCTGCACACCGAAGAACGCGCCCTTCAGATTGATGCCGATGATCTCGTCGAATTCTTCTTCGGAAATCTCCAGGAGGTCCCGGTTGCGGGCAACGCCGGCATTGTTGACCATGATGTCGAGCCGGCCGAACTCTTTTGCGGCGGTGGCAACCAGCTGGTCGACATCGGCACGCTTGGCGACATCGCCGACGACGGTACGTAAGGCATCCGGTCGCGCGAGTTCGGCGGCCGTCGCGGCCAAGCCGTCGGCATCGACATCCGAGATGACGACCTTGACGCCGTCGTCCAGGAATCGCTTTGCGCAAGCCTTGCCGATGCCGCGCGCTGCGCCGGTGATGGCGGCGACCTTGCCGGTTAGTTTCATGGTCTCACTCCAGGATAGCTGCTCGGGGCAGAATGTCGCCGGGTGAGAAACCCGGCTCAGGCCGCCGCGAAGCCGAGATGAGCACGGAACCGGTTCTTGATAAAGACAGCATCGCGCGAGGGCAGCGAGCGCGGCGGATTTTCCGCCAGAACCTTGATGACAAAAAGCCGCGGGCCATCGGCCGTCTCGTCGAGCTGCGTCGCCAGACGTTCCACTTCCTTGAGCGTCCGCACGGTTCCGACGGCGGCAAAGCCGCAAGCCACGGCGATTGCGGTGAGATCGACGCCGCGCCCGGTGTGGCTGGCCTGCATCCCGGTCTCGCCAAAATGCTGGTTGTCGATCACGACGATGTCGAGATTGCGCGGGCGCGCGACGCCAATGGTGGCGATGCCGCCGAGGCCCATCAACTGCTCGCCATCCCCGGTCAAGGCGAGGACGCGTTTTCCCGGCTGGGTTTGCGCGAGGCCAAGCCCGATCAGCGCGGCGCCGCCCATGGCGCCCCAGAGATAGAAATTGCCGTCGTGGTCGCCGACCGAATGAAGGTCATAGGTCGGCGAGCCGAGGCCGGAGACGACCAGCGTGTCCTTGCGATTCTTCAAGAGCGCGGCAACGGCGGCGCGGCGGTCGAGCTGAGCTTGCATTGACATCACCACTTCTTCTTGCCGATCAGGCGTTGCCCGATCAGCACCGCGATCTGTTGATCGGAATCGTAGGCGAGCGCTGCGGCCGATTCCACCGTCTCGACCAGATCCTCTCCAGTCTCTGCGCGCATTACCTTAAGGCCGATCGCCTCCAGCGAGGGCTGCGTCGCCCGGCTCATCGGCACCTGCCAGGGATTGAACTCGGCCCATTCGCCACGCATCGTCACCAGCATCAGCAGTGGAAATCGTCCGATCGCCGACAGCGACAGCATGTTGATGCAATTGCCGACCCCGCTCGACTGCATCAAGAGCACGCTACGCTGTCCACCGAGCCAGGCGCCTGCGGCGATGGCAACGCCCTCCTCTTCCGTCGTCAGCACGTTGGTGGTGACATCGCGGTCGGCCGAGAACAGGCGGATCAGCTGGCTGTGGCCGGCATCGGGGACGTAGGACATCTGCCGCACGTCGGCGGCTTTCAGGATGCGGTAGAGCTCGGACGGCCAATCGTCTGCGCGCGTGTCGGGATTGGATTGAAGGCTGTGCACCGCTTGTCTCCGTGGATTTCGAGCAGCACTCTAGCGATGTTCAGGCCCGAAAGCTCTGACCGTCTGGCGCGATCAGGTATCGAGGGATTGTATAGCTGCCTCTTCCGCTGCCGGTGGGACAGCGCACGATGCGCATGGCTGCGCCCTCTCCCCTTGTGGGAGAGGGCATCACCGCAGGCTGATACGAACTCGCTAGGGTGAGGGGTATCTCTCCGCGCATTCACGCGCGGAGAGATACCCCTCATCCGGCGCTTCGCGCCACCTTCTCCCACAAGGGGAGAAGGAAGAGCAGCCATCTGCAGCTTCTCGACCTCTAGCCAAACCGGCGCGGCCGAAGTCCGGCGTGAAACCACGTAATCATGGAATAGATGTCATAGACGGGCAATCCGACCTCGGCCTGAAGCGCCGCCGCATAAGGCGGCATGTTGGTGCATTCCAGCACGATCGCGCCGACATCCGGGTTGCTGGCGACCAGCTCCTTGCCGGCCTCGACCACGTCACGTTCGGCCTGCGCGATGTCCATATCGTCCTTCTCGGCCTTGATCAGGACGCGGAAGAATTCCTTGCCGTGTTCGGTGCCGACCAGCGGCGTATCGAGCGGCACGCCGGCACCTGCGAGATGGGCCGGCGTCAAGGACGAACCGGACACCGTGACGACGCCGACGCGCTTGCCAGGCGGCAAGGTTGCCTGCACCCACGGCACCTGCATCAGTGACGAGGTCGCGACGGGAACGCCGACCGCGGCGGCGATCTCCTTCTGGAACAGTGAGAGGAAGCCGCAATTGGTGGTGATGGCTTCGGCCCCGAGCCGCACTAGATCCTTTGCCGCATCGATGAAGTCAGGCAGCAGACCGGCCGCACCCTTCAGCACCACCTTCTCCGGCGAAGCCCCACCCACCACGCGATAGAGCACGGGGAAAGGCCAGGTGGTGCCGTTGCCCATGTCGCCGGGAATGCGGGGAAAGCGCGCCTCCAGCATCAAGATGCCGAGCGGCGCCCCATAAATGGCTTTGCCGCCGCGGGCGATTCGGAGGGACGAGTTGGCTGGAGCGGTCATGATGCGATCTCAGAGAAAACGATCGGGTGAAAACGGTGCGAGCGGAATTTCCGGCGGCTTGCCGCTCAGAAGCTGGGCGACGAGACGGCCGGTGCGGGCCGAACCGACCAGGCCGATATGGCCGTGGCCGAAGGCATAGACGATGTCGCGCGATGCCCGCGCGTAGCCGATGCAGGGACGTCCGTCCGGCATGCTGGGACGATGGCCGAACCAGGTCTTGATACGCGAAGCCGGAATGTCCGTCGGCAGTTTCGGGAACATGCTGAAGAGGTTGTTGCGCAAAATCTCGGCGCGCTTCCAGTTCGGCTCGGCCTCGAGGCCTGCGATCTCGACCGTCCCGGCGGCGCGCAAACCCTTGTCGGTCCAGTTCACCACCATCTTCGCATCCGAGGCCATCATCGAGCTGCGTGGCCCCGATTCCGGATTCTCGATCATGACGTGATAGCCGCGCTCGGTCTCCAGCGGCAGCGGATCGCCGACGGATGCGGTGAGCCGCTTCGAATGCGCGCCGGCGGCAATCACCGCGGCATCGCAAGGAATCTCGCCGGTCTCGGTCAGGACAGCCACGAGCTTGTTGTCAGATAGCTTCAGCCCGATTGCCTTGGTCCGCACGAGCGTGGCGCCGCTTGAAAGCGCATGTTGCGCGAGGGCCGCGACATAGGCTCCGGGGTCGCGGCAGCGCCCGGCCTCTTCCACCACCACGCCGAAAGTGTAGCGCGGATGCAAATCGGGCTCGCGCTGACGCATCTCGTCGGCCGAAAGCTCCAGCCATTCGACACCAACGCGTTTGCGCACGCGCCAGCCGAGATCATCGTCGAAATTGCCGCGCGACGGGAAGACATGCATCACGCCGTTACGCTCGATCAATTCAGGAACGCCCGCCTCCTCGGCGAGCTTCCTGTGCAACAGCGGCGCATCCTTCAGAAGGTCGCGTAGCGCAAAGGCCGTCGTCTCGACCCGCGCCTCGGTCCAGCCCGAGAGCAGATATTTGATCAACCAGGGCAGCGCCTTCGGCAGATAAGACCAGCGGATCGCGAGCGGCCCGAGCGGATCCATCAGATAACCCGGCACCTTCTTCCAGACGCCGGGCTCGGCCGGCGGGATCACCGAATGCGAGGAGAGCCAGCCGGCATTGCCGTAGCTCGCCGCCTGTTCGCCACCGGGCTCGCCCGGATCGATCAACGTGACGCGATGTCCCTCGCGCAGTGCCTCGATGGCGCTGATCACGCCGACCGCGCCGGCACCGATGATGGCGACGTGGCGGCCCTCCGACATCGCTTAAGCCTTCACCGCAGGGGCAAAGTCCTTACTGACCGACATCGCGCGCGGATCGATGATGCAGTGGAGGATCGACGGCTTGCCCGAGGCGAGCGCACGCTCGAAGGCCGGCGCGAACTCTTCGGTGCGCTCGACGCGCTCGCCATGGCCGCCGAACGCTTTTGCGTACATCGCGAAATCCGGGTTCTTGAGCTGGGTGCCGACCACGCGACCGGGATAGTCGCGCTCCTGGTGCATGCGGATGGTGCCGTATTGCGCATTGTCGATGACGATGACGACGAGGGCTGCGTCGTACTGCACGGCAGTCGCGAACTCCTGCCCATTCATCAGGAAGCAGCCGTCGCCGGCGAAGGCGATGACGGTCCGATCCGGATATTGCCGCTTCGCGAGCACCGCGGCCGGCACGCCGTAGCCCATCGAGCCCGACGTCGGAGCGAGCTGCGCTGCAAAACTGTGGAAGCGGTGATGGCGATGGATCCAGCCGGCATAATTGCCGGCGCCGTTGCAGACGATCGCGTCCTTGGGCAGGCGATCGCGCAGCCAGGTCATGACCTGACCATACTGGAACGTGCCCGGCAGCTCGCGCGCCTTGTCGGTCCAGGCGAGATAATCGGCATGCGCCTTGGCGGCCTCGCCCTTCCAGGCAACGGCGCCTGCCGGCTTCAGCGTCTCGATCGCGGCCGCGAACGCGGCGGGCGTGGCCTGGATCGCGAGCTCAGGCTGATAGATGCGGCCGAGCTCTTCCGAGCCGGGATGAACGTGGATCAGCTTCTGCCGCGGGGTCGGAATGTCGAGCAGCGTGTAGGATGAGGACGGCATCTCCGACATACGGCCGCCGATCAGCAGAATGACATCGGCACCGTCGATCCGCGCCTTCAGGCCCGGGCTCGGCCCGATGCCGAGGTCACCGGCATAATGCGAGTGATCGGCGTCGATCAGCGACGCCCGGCGGAACGAGGTCGCGACCGGCAGGTCGAACCGTTCGGCAAAGCGCGCGATGCTCCTGGTCGCCTCATCGGTCCAGCGCGAGCCGCCGAGAATGACGAGCGGCGCCTTGGCGCTCGCAAGCATGGCGCCAACGCGCTCGATATCGGCTGGCGCCGGCCAGCTCACCGCCGGCTCGATCCGCATGGCGTCCGCAACGGCAGCAGTCTCGGTCAGCATGTTCTCGGGCAGCGAGATCACGACGGGACCGGGACGGCCCTGCATGGCGACGCGGAAAGCGCGCGCGACCAGCTCCGGAATGCGGTCGGGACGATCGATCTCGACGGCCCATTTCGCCATGGTGCCGAACACCGCCTTGTAGTCGAGCTCCTGGAACGCCTCGCGCTCACGCATGCCGGTGTCGACCTGACCGACGAACAGGATGAGGGGCGTGGAATCCTGCATCGCGATGTGGACGCCGTGGCTGGCATTGGTGGCTCCGGGGCCGCGGGTGACGAAGCAGATACCGGGACGCCCGGTGAGCTTGCCATAGGCCTCAGCCATCATCGCAGCTCCCCCTTCGGCGCGGCAGATCATGACGTCGATCGGGCTGTCGTGCAGCGCATCGAGCGCCGCAAGGTAGCTCTCGCCCGGCACGCAGGTGACGCGCTCGACGCCTTGCGCGACCAGCTGATCGATCAGGATCTGGCCCCCGGTGCGGGTGTTGCGAATGGTCATGACGGCTCCCTCAAGGCTTTGGCGATGCGTTTCGCAGCTTCGCGAAACTTTTGTTCCGGGCTGGCGTAGGACAGCCGGAAACAAGGTGCAAGGCCGAAACCGCTGCCCGGCATTACGGCCTCGTCATGCCTCTCCGGCAAATGGCGGCGGCAGCCATGCCTCTCTCGGACGTCGACCGGGAAGCAGGCCTCCTTGCCGTCATGCCCCTTTGCGCTGCCGCGCGCTCGCCAGCAGCACCAGCATGAACGAGGCCGCCGTCATCAGTGTCGAGATGGCGGCGATGGTCGGGTCGATCTCGTCGCGGAGCGCGGTGAACATGCGCTTGGTCAGCGGCTGATACTGGCCGCCGGAGATGAACAGCGCGACGATGGTCTCGTCTATCGCCGAGATGAAGGCGAAGATGCCGCCTGCGACCACGCTGGACTTGATCTGCGGCAAGGTCACCGCGAAGAAGCTGCGCAGCCGGTTCATGCCGAGGCTGCGTGCCACCATCTCCTGCGCCGGATCGAAGCTCTGCAAACCCGCCAGCACCGAGATGATGACGTACGGCAGGCCCAGCATCACGTTGGCGAGCACCAGGCCCGGCAGGGTCGCGACCAGGCCGACTTTGGCATAGAGGAAGAAGATGCCGACGGCGGTGATGATGATCGGCACCACCAGCGGCAGCAGCAGCGCCATGTGGATGACGCGCATGATTCGCAGCTTCGACTGGCTGATGGCGTAGGCGGCGGCAACGCCGAGCGGCGTTGCGACAACCACCGTCAGGAGCGCTACCGTCAGCGTCACCCGCGTCGCCTGCATCCAGGCCGCGTTGGAGAAATACTGCTGATACCAGCGCAGCGAGAACGACGGCGGCGGAAAGGTCAGAAAGCGCGCGCTGGAGAAGGAGATCGGCGCGATGATCAGGACCGGCAAAATCAGGTAGACCAGCACCAGCGCGCTGATCACATAGAGGGCGACCCGGGCAGGCGACCATCGTGTCATTTCTGCCCCAATATGCGATCGAGCGAGATGAAGCGGCTGACGGCGAAGAAGATCGCGAGCACGCTTAAGAGCAGCACGACTGCGACCGCGCTCGCAGCGCCGAACTGGTTGTAGAGCTCGACATTGCGGCTCACCAGCATCGACACCATCACCGTGCGGCCGCCGCCGAGCAGTTCCGGCGTGATGTAGAAGCCGAGGCAGAGCACGAACACCATGGTTGAACCTGCGAGCACGCCCGGCAGCGACAGCGGCAGAAAGACGCGGACGAAGGTGAGCGACGGGCTCGCCCCCAGGCTGGCGCCGGCCTGCATGAGGTCGCTCGGAATCTTCTGCATGGTGGCATAGAGTGGCAGCACCATGAATGGCAGGAGAATGTGTACCGTCGCAACCACCGTACCGAAGGTGTTGTGCACCAGCGCGAGCGGTTCGCGCGTCACGTCGAGATAACGCAAAAGCTGGTTGATCACGCCGGTGCGCTGGAGCAGCGCCAGCCATGCATAGGCCCGCACCAGCACACTGGTCCAGAACGGCAGCACGACCAGCGACAGGATGAGAATGCTCCATCCTTTCGGCACCGAGTTGGCGAAGTAGGCCACGGGATAGCCGAGCAGCAGCGCGATTGCCGTGACCGCGAGGCTGATCTCGAAGGTTAGCGCAAAGCTGCGCCAGTAGATGTCTTCGGTGAAGACGCGGCGATAGTTCTCCAGCGTGAAGCCGTCATGGTAGATCGACTGCCAGGCGAGCCAGCCGACCGGCAGCACGATCAGAGCCAAGATCACCAGCAGCGCCGGCGATACCAATGCCAGCATCAGCGCATGCTCGCGGCGCTGATGCTTTTGCGATGGATCTGGCACGGATGTCGTCAACGCGGCCTCGCTTGGCTTACTTCTGCATAAACGACGCCCAACGCTTCTCGGCGGCTTCGCCCGCCGGCGAGGACCACCAGGCGTAGGACATCAGCGCCTGCTTGGCCGCATTGGCCGGCTCGCTCGGCAATTGCGCGGCGCGCTCGGGCTTGATCACGTTGGTCTCGAACGCCTTCGGGTTGCCCGGGCCATAATCGATATGCAGCGGCAGATTCGCCTGGTGCACGGGATCGACGGCCTCGTTGAGGAATTTGACCGCCGTCTCGAGATTCGGCGCGCCCTTGAGGATGCAGAGCGAGGTGCTCTGCAAGACCCCCTGGTTGTAGGTGAAGGCGACCTTGGCGCCTTCCTTCGCGACTGCGCTGACGCGGCCGTTCCAGGCCATCTCCATATCGACCTCGCCGTCATTGAGAAGCTGCGCCGACTGTGCGCCGGAGGTCCACCACACCGTGATGTGCGGCTTGATCTCTTCGAGCTTCTTGAAGGCCCGGTCGACGTCGAGCGGATAAAGTTTGTCGGGCGCGACGCCGTCGGCCATCAGTGCCGCCTCGAGCGTCGCGAACGGGTGGTTGCGCAATGCGCGGCGACCGGGAAATTTCTTGACGTCCCAGAAATCGGCCCAGCTGTTCGGCGCGTCCTTCGGAAAGGTCTTCTGGCTGTAGGCCAGTACGCTGGAATAGAACTCGTAGGAAACCGAATAGGGACTGCGATACGCCTCCGGCATCGCGGCGCCATTCGGAATCTTCGAGAAGTCGAGCTTCTCGATCAGCCCCTGCTCGCCGCCACGCAGGCAGTTGCCGGTCGGGGTATCGACAATGTCCCAGATCGGCTTGCCGCTGCCGACCTGGGTCTTGATCGCAGGCCAGGCGTCGGGAATCGAATCCTGATTGATGGTGATGCCGAGCTTCTTGGCGGAGGGATCGAGGATCGCCACCGTCTGCGCCTGCTGGTAGGCGCCGCCCTGCGAGACGAAGGTGATCTGCTCGGCGGCACTGGCCGCGGTCCCGCCAAGCGCAATCGCGCCAACCAGCGTGTAGCCAAATCCAACAAGCCGTTTCGTATTCATCCTCGCCTCCTCCAGGTAAATCTCACTGTCCGATCGCATCGAGAAACTGGTACCAGCCGGCGACCATGCGCACGGCGGGCTCGCGCAGCGGATAGAACGGGATGGCTCTCAATCGCCGCGCGTCGAGCAGCCCGACCTCTGGCGTCTCGCCGCGCACGAAGGCGGCGAGATAGCGGCCCATCAGGCTCGACATCGCCACGCCCGCGCCGTTGTAGCCCATCGAGAACAGCGTGCGGTCGTCGAGCCGGCCGATATGCGGCACCGAGTCCAGCGTCATCCCGACAAGGCCCGACCATTTGTAGGCGAGCGGGACGTCGGCGAGATCCGGGAAGATGCCGACCATCGCCTTGCGCAACGCGTCGAAGGCGGTTTCCGAATCCTGCTTGCCGAACGCGCCGCGGCCGCCAAAAATCACGCGGTTGTCGACCATGCGGAACCAGCGCATCATGCGCTTGGTCTCGGTGTAGGTGCGCCCGGTCGGCATCAGGCTTCCCGCGAGGTTGCGCGGCAGCTTGTCGGTCGCGATGATGGCGCTGCGGAACGGGATCAGCGTGCGCTGCATGTTCGCGGTCGCGCCGGTGAGGTCGGAATAGCTGTTGGTGGCGATGATCGCCTGCTTCGCGCGCACCGCGCCCTGCGGCGTTTCGGCGACGATGCCGCTATTATCGCGCCGAAGTTTTACGACCGGCGACTCCTGGAAAATGGGGATACCGCGGCGCGCCACGCCATCGGCAAGGCCGCGCAGATAATTCAGTGGATGGATGCCGCCGGAGCCGGGATTGAGCACGCCGCCGACGAAGATGCCGGAGCCGGTCTCGTCGCGCACTTGCCCCTTGTCGAGGATGCGGACCTCCGCATCGCCCATTTCCTGCTTCATCCACGCCACTTCGTCGATCGCGGCCTTCAGGGTCGTGTCGTTGTGGGCGGCCTTGACCTGGCCGGTGCGCGTCAGCGCGGCACTGGCGATGCCGAATTCGGAGACCAGCTCCTCGACGATATCAGTGGATTCATGCGCGATCCCGTACATGCGCTGCGCCATGGCGCGGCCGTGCACGGCGTCGATCTCGCGGAACGAGAGGCGGAACTTTGCGGTGATCACACCGCCATTGCGGCCACTCGCGCCCCAGCCGGGGCGGTTGGCCTCGAGCACGATGGGGCTGAGCCCGCTCTTGGCGATGTGGTGGGCCGCGGACAGGCCGGTATAGCCGGCACCGATGATCACCACGTCCGCTTGGCTCTCGCCGGACAGGACCGGAAACGCCCGCGCCGGCTCCGCCGTGGCTTCCCACAGCGAGTTGGCCGACGGCAATGCGCTCCAGTTCTGCGTCATCTCCGCGCTCACAAAAGTTACACCGCCGGCCCGATGGCCGCGTCGGCGAGCGCCTTCAACGTCGAAAAGTGGAAGTCCGGCTTGGTCAGCGTCTCCACGGCCGGTGTGCCTCCGAAGCCGCCCATGCCCTGGCGGCGCTCGATCCAGCACACCTTGTAGCCGAGCTTCCGCGCGATCCCGATGTCGTGATACTGGCTCTGGGCGACGTGAAGGATATCGGACTGCTTGTAGCCGAAAGCGGACTGGCGCCCCTTGTTGTACGCGAAGAACTCCGGATCTGGTTTCGCAACGCCAGTCTCGTCGGCGCACACGGTATCATCGAAGGGATTGCCGAGCGCATGCGCGTAACAGGAGAGCGCGACGCGGTCGGCGTTGGTCATGGCGACCAGCCTGAATTTGGTGCGCAGGCGTTTGAGTGCCTCGACCGAGTCCGGGAACGGTCCCCAGCGCAGCACCGCGAGCTGGAAGACGTCGCAGGAGGCGTCATCGGCCTGCAGCCCGAGCTCCTTGGCAAGATAGCGATAGACATGAAACATCACCTCACTCGAACGCTCGTGATGCTTGTCGCGACCGCGCTTGTAGGATTCGAAGATCTTGTCGTCGCTGAGCTCGGCCGGCGACTTGCCCGAGATCCGGCGCACCGCGGAGAGCACGCCGGTCTCGAAATCGATCAAGGTGCCGACGACGTCGAAGGTGAGAACCTTGAAATTGCTGAACGAGGCTGCTGACGACATTTTTGGCTTCTTCTCTCGGTTGGACAAGGCTTGGGTTCAGTCCCTCACCCTGGGCACGACGATGGTGTCCTCGGGGTGAAGGGTCACGGTGAGGCTACCGCCGAGCGGCGGGATGCGGCTGTAGGCTTCGTGATGGCTCGCCTGGCGCAGGCTGAGCACGATCCCATCGGCGAGCGCCAGGAAGATGCGCAGGCTCTCGCCCTGATAGACGATGTCGGTGACCGTGCCGGTGAGCCGATTGCAGGCGGTGTCCGGCGCGCCGTCGTCGATCAGCAGCTTTTCGCTGTGCACGGCGAGCATCAGCGCGTCCCCGTCGGGAATGGCGCGGGCGCTGCGCAGAAGGAAATTGCCGAGCGCAACGCCGGAGGCATCGACGCGTCGCACGGGAAGCATCGTGGCCTCGCCGATGAAACTCGCGACGAAGGAATCCGCGGGATGATCGTGCAGGCGCTCGGGCGCGTCGATCTGGATCAGCCTGCCGTCCTTCATCACGGCGACGCGGTCGCTCATGGTCAGCGCTTCGCGTTGATCGTGGGTGACGTAGATGATGGTGGCGCCGATGCGCTTGTGCAGCGTGCGCAGCTCGATCTGCATGGATTCACGCAACTGCTTGTCGAGCGCGGACAGCGGTTCGTCCATCAGGATCAGCCGCGGCTCGAAGATCATAGCGCGTGCGAGCGCCACGCGCTGGCGCTGGCCGCCGGAGAGTTGCGCGATACCGCGCTCTTCGTAGCCGGCAAGGCCGACCATCGAAAGCGCCGCGCGCACCTTGTCCGGCCAGACCGCCTTGGGCAGCCGTCGCGCGCGCAAGGGAAAGGCGACATTCTCGCCGACGCTCATATGCGGGAACAGCGCGTAGTTCTGGAACACGACGCCGATGTCGCGCTTGTGCGGCGGCATCCAGGTGACGTCGCGGCCGCCGAACAGGATCGTTCCGCTCGATGGCAGGATGAAGCCACCGAGGATGCCGAGCAACGTGGTCTTGCCGGAGCCGGAGGGGCCGAGCAGCGAGACGAACTCGCCGGCGGCGACATTGAGGGACACGTCGTCGAGGGCGCGAACGGCGCCATAGGCCTTGCTCGCGGATCTGATCTCGACGCTTTCCGCTCGTTTGTCCAACGATCGACCTCGCCATGTCCCTACATGGCGTGCCTCACTGCGCGCCATAAGCCTGCTTTATAGACAAGACATTTGAGCACTTACGGTCGAAGCGTGCACCGCACCAACTTCTTCGCTCGCAAGCCCTGTCTTTAGGCTGTCATGTCGATGACACCAGACTTGGCAAAACTCGGCAATTGCCAAATTCTCACCTGGCCCATAACATGGCGTTATGCCTGAGCTACGTCGGATGCTGCCCTCAAGTAACGCCCTGTTCGTCTTCGACGCAGCGGCACGCAATGGCAGCTTCACGGCGGCTGCCGCCGAACTGAACGTCACCCAGCCTGCGGTGAGCCGGATGCTGGGTCAGTTCGAGGACCATCTCGGCGTCCGCCTGTTCGACCGCAAGGCGGGGCGCGCGGTGCTCACCGAGGAAGGCGAACTCTTGTATCGCCGCGTGCTCGAAGGCTTTCGCAGCATCGAAAGCGGGCTGGTCGAGATCGAGCGCCGCCGCAAGGGCACCGAGACGGTGACGCTGTCGGTCTCCTCCGCCTTCACCACGCATTGGCTGATGCCGCGCATCGACAAGCTGCAGAAGCAATTTCCTCAGGTCGATTTGCGCTTCCAACTGATCTCCGGCGCGCTGCGCGGACCGGTGGAGAATGTCGATCTCGGCATGCGTTTCCGCGATCGCGAGGAGCCGTCATCCGGCGGCACGCTGGTGATGAAGGAGGTCATGCTGCCGATGTGCAGCCCTGCCTATCTCGGCGAAACCGATCCCGCCGAGGGCAACACCATCATTCGGCTCGCCGAGACGCCGGGCGACTGGGCCGCGGATTACGCGTCGCTTCTCACGGGGCGCCGCGGTGCGGCCAAGGCGCTGAGCTTCACGGACTATGCCGTCGTGATGCAGGCCGCCCTGCTCGGCCAGGGCATCGCGCTCGGTTGGCTGACAGTCGCCTCGCACTGGATGCTGACCGGCGCACTGGTGCCGGCCTCCGACACGCTTACCACCACGCGCCGCATCTGCGAATTCCTGCCACCGCGCAACCGGCCGATGCGCCCCATCGCCGCCGAGATCCGCGACTGGATCACTGCACAGATGAAAAGCGAGATCGCCGCGATCGACCGGCTCTATCCGAAGCTCGGCGCGATGGCGGCCTGCTACTGATGCTCGATTGCGCGGATTGCGCCGCGCAGCTCGGCGAGACCGCGGAGGCGACCGATCGCGGTGTAGCCCGGATTGGTGCGCTTGGTCGCCGCGAGGTCGTCGAGCATGCGATGGCCGTGATCGGGCCGGAACACGATTCTCTTGTCGGGCGAACGCCGCGCGTTCTCCTTCAGCAGCGCCTTCAGCACCGCGACCATGTCGACGTCACCGTCGAGATGATCGGACTCGTAGAAGGACAGGCCATCCGCTTCGCGCTTGGTCGCCCGCAGATGCGCAAAGGCGATGCGCGGACCGAAGCGTTCGGCCATCGCGGCAAGATCGTTCTCGGCGCGCACGCCGAGCGAGCCCGTGCACAGGCAGATACCATTCGCCTTCGACGGCACGGCATCGAACAACGCCTGATAGTCGTCGGCGCTGGACGCGACGCGCGGCAGGCCGAACAGCGGGCGCGGCGGGTCGTCCGGATGCAGTGTCAATGAAACCCCGAGCTGCTCGGCGACGGGCGTGACGCGGCCCAAAAACTCGGCGAGATGCTGCCGCAGGATTTTTGGCGTGACGTCGCGATATGTTTCAAGCCGGTCGCGGAATTGCGGGATGGTCATCGGCTCGGTGGTCGAGCCCGGCAGCGCGCTGGCGACGACCATGACGAGATAGTCGATATCGGCCTGGCTCATCTGGTCGAACAGCTTTTTCGCGCGAGCCTGCTGCTCGGGTGAGTATTCCTGGACGGCGGCGGGACGCTTCAGGATGTGCAGCTCGAACGCAGCAAAGCGATCCTGGTCGAAGCGCATGGCGCGGGCGCCGCTCGGCAGCTCCCATTCGAGATCGGTGCGGCACCAGTCCACGACGGGCATGAAGTTGTAGCAGATGATCTTGATGCCGGCCTCGGCAACCGCCTCCAGGCTCGCGATCCATGTCTCGATCGAGCGCGTTGCCTTGGCCCCGAGACGCTTGACGTCGTCCGGGATCGGAATCGATTCCACCACCGACCAGGTCAGCTGCGAACGGCCGGGTTGGCCGTTCTCGATGAAGTTCTTGCGCTCCTCGACCGCCTTGCGTGTCCAGGCTTCGCCGATCGGCACCTGATGCAGCGCCGAGACGATGTCGCTCGCGCCGGCCTGCCTGACATCATCGAGCGAGACCGGATCGTCCGGCCCGTACCAGCGCCATCCCTCAAGCATCATAAAAAATCTCCCGGATCAGTTCGCGGTCAGCACGACCTTGACGCTCTGCGAGCGGTCGAGCGCCAGCCGCAGCGCGTCCGGCGCGGTGGACAGCGGCCGCTCGGCGGTGACCAGCGACAGCACGTCGACGCTGCCGTCCGCAATCAGCTCCACCGCCGTCATGAACTCGAGCCCGAAGCGGAACGAGCCGCGCAAATCGATCTCCTTGGCCATCACCGCATTGGCGGGCACTGGAATCTGGCCACCCGGCAAATTGCCGATCTGTACGACAACGCCACCGCGCCTGACGATACCGATCGCACTGGCAAGGCCTGCAGCCGTGCCCGAGACTTCGAAAGCGACATCGTAGGGGCGCGACGCGGCCTGCGCCTTCAGGCCTTCCTCGCCGGCTGCGACATTCTCGACGTGAGAGGCGCCGAGCCGGGTCGCAAAGGCCAGCGGCGCCGGCGCGATGTCGGCCACCGTGATGTCGGTCATGCCGGCGCGGCGCGCGGCGAGCATGGTCAGAAGCCCGATCGGACCGGCACCGAAAATGATGCCGCGCTTGCCTTCGATGTTGCCGGCACGCGCGACCGCGTGCAGGCAGACCGCGAGCGGCTCGGCCAGCGCCGCAGCCTGATAGGACACATGATCGGGGATCTTCACGCACTGCGCCGGAATCGCGTCGAAGTAATTAGCGAAGCCGCCCTGCATGTGCGGAGTCTTCGAGGCCGAGCCCATGAAGTAGATATTTTCGCAGAGGTTTTGCCGGCCTTGGCGGCAGGCGCCGCAATGGCCGCACCAGCGCGACGGGTTGACGGCAACGCGGTCGCCGACCTTCAGATTCGCCGCGGAGCCCGCGATCTCCACGACCTCGCCGGAGATCTCGTGGCCGAGCACCAGCGGCGATTTCACCACGAAATCGCCGGTTCGGGCATGACGGAAATAATGCATGTCCGAGCCGCAGATGCCGCCGGCGCCGAAACGGAGGCGCACCATGCCTTCAGCGAGCTTGTCGAGCGGATGCTCGACCATGCGCAGGTCTTCGGGGCCGAACAGGGTTGCGGCGAGAGCTGTGGAAGTCATTTGGAAAGTCCCATGTATTTTGGCAGCCAGAGGGTCAGTTCGGGGATGTAGGTGATCGCGATCAGCGCGAGCATCAGTGGCACCAGCCAGGGCAGGATCGCCACCGTCGTGCGCTCGACCGAGAGCTTTGCGACGCGCGCGAGCACGAACAGCACCATGCCGAGCGGCGGATGCAACAGGCCGATCATCAGGTTCAGCGTCATGATCAGACCGAAATGGATCGGGTCGATTCCGAGCTTGAGCACGATGGGCAGCAGGATCGGCACCAGAATGGTGATCGCGGCCGTGGTGTCGATGAAGCAGCCGACGAACAGGATCAGGACGTTGGCGAGCGCCAGGAACACCCATTTGTTGTGGGTGATGCTGAGCATCCAGTCCGACAGCATCTGGGCTGCCTGCGACACCGTCAGCAGCCAAGCGAAGATCGAGGCCGCCGTGACGATGAACAGCACCGACGCCGTGGTCTCGATGGTGTCGAACGTCGCTTTCGCGACCGTTTTCATCGTCATGGTGCGATAGCGCACGAGGCCCAGGAACAGCGACCAGATCACGGCAGCGACCGCCGCTTCCGTCGGGGTGAACCAGCCGAGCGTCATGCCGCCGATCAGGATCACCGGCGCCATCAGCGCCATCACCGCGGAGAAGTCGAAGTACCAGTCCATCGCGAGCAGCACGACCAGACCAAGCCCAACTGCCCAATTGGTGGAGAGACCGGCGACCGTCAGAAGCCAGACGGCCATCGGGAAGCTCAGTACGACGAGGATCTCGAGCCCCGCCGATCCCAATTGCGGCCAGGAGAACGGCGTATCGCTGCCCCATTTGTTCTTGTGCGCGAAGTAGGTGACGGTAGCCATCATCAGCAGCGTCAGCACGACGCCTGGAATGACGCCCCCCAGAAACAACGCGCCGATCGAGACGTTCGCCATCATGCCGTAGATCACGAAAGGCAGCGACGGCGGGATGATGGGCCCGAGCGTGGCGGACGCCGCGGTGACGCCGACGGAGAATTCCGTGGAGTAGCGGTGGTCCTTCATCGCCTTGATCTCGATGGTACCGAGACCGGCAGCATCCGCGATCGCGGTGCCGGACATGCCGGAGAAGATCACCGAGCCGATGATGTTGACGTGGCCGAGACCGCCGCGCATCCAGCCGACCAGCGCGACGGCGAACTTGTAGATGCGCCCGGTGACGCCGGCGATGTTCATGAGATTGCCGGCCAGGATGAAGAACGGCACGGCGAGCAACGGAAAGCTCTCGACGCCGGCGATCATGCGCTGCGCCAGCGTGACGTCGGGCGTCACGCCGCTGACCAGGATGTAGAGCAGCGACGACGCGGCCATGGCGATCGCCACGGGAACGCCGAGCAGCATCAGGACGAGAAAGCCTCCAAGCAACAGCAGCATGAAATTACCCTTCAAAACCGTCGTAGGCGCCGGGACGTTCGAGGATCGAATAGCCCTGTCGCAAATGTTGCACAGCCACCTGCAGCGAGCGCACGAACATCAGCACGAAGCCGAGCAGCACCGAATAGTAGACGTAGTCCTTGGGAAGATTGATCGTGGTCATGGACTCGTCGCCGATGATCTGGATGTAGACCCAGACCAGCTTGATGGCGTAGCCGAAGAAGGCGATCCGGATCAGGTCGATCACCGTCGACAATGCGCGCGCCACGAGGTGCGGCAGATAGCGATAGAGCAGATCGACCTGGATGTGCCGCGACAGCCGCACGCACATCGAGGAGCCGATGAAGACCACGCCGATCAGGCAGTAAGTCGCGATCTCCTCGGTCCAGGCGTAGCTGTCGTTGAGCACGTAGCGGGTGAAGAACTGGAGGAAGACCGCGAGCGCCATCACCCAGAAGATCGCCAGCGCGACCCAGTCCTCGAAAGCGTAGATGCCGAGATCGACCTTGGGTGTCGCCTCTTCCTCGAAGGTGTGGGCGATCTCGTCCGCGGTGATCTGCCGGTGCGTTTCGGCGGTGGACATGGTTGCTCCTCAAACTGGTCACGTCGTTCCGGGATGGTGCGTCAGCACCAAACGCGGAATCTCGAGATTCTCAGGTGCGCAATTGCGCACCTGAGGTTCGGTCCTGCGGACCGCTCCGGGATGACGACTACGTCGTCACTTCACCGCCTGGATCCGTTCCCAGTCGGCCTTGCGGTAGCCGAACGTCTCGAACGCGACGTTCTTCAGAACGGTGTCGCGGAACTCGTTCTTGTCGACCTCGGTGACGGTCAGGCCCTTCTCCTTGAAGAAGGCGACCAGCTTGGCCTCGTTCTGCTTGATCTCCGCGGTCGCCTTGGCGGCGGCTTCCTGCGCTACGTCGGTGAAGATCTTCTTGTCCTCGTCGCTGAGCTTCTTCCAGAGCGCACCGGCCACCACCGTGTTGAGGTGGTCGACGATGTGGCCGGTTAGCACGATGTGCTTCTGCACCTCGTAGAACTTCTTGGCCTCGATCGTGGTCAGCGGGTTCTCCTGGGCCTCGACGGTGCCGTTCTGGAGCGCCAGATAGACTTCGGCGAACGCGATCGGCGCGGTGTTGGCGCCGCAGGCGCGCGGCATCGCCAGATAGGCGGGAACGTCGGGCACGCGCATCTTCAGGCCCTTGAGATCGGCACAGGTCTTGATCGGTTTGTTCGACGAGGTCTGACGCACGCCGTAATAGGTCACCGCGAGGATGTGGTGGCCGCTCTTGTCCTCATAACCATTGGTGAGCTCCTTGAAGATGTCGCTCTTGGTGTAGGCGAGCAGATGATCGGCATCGCGGAAGGTGTAGGGATAATAGGTCACGCCGATCGGCGGAAAGCTCTTGGCCGCGAAGCTCGAGCCGGAGATGATGATGTCGACCGAACCAAGGGAAAGGCCCTGGTTGATGTCGGCCTCCTTGCCGAGCTGCGAGGCCGGATAGACATCGATCGCATAGCGCCCGTTGGTGCGCTTGCCGATCTCCTGCGCGGCCCAGACCGACGCGGTGTGGAACGGCTCCGAGGTCTCGTAGACATGGGCCCATTTGAGCTTGGTCTGCGCCATGCCGGCGCCAGTCGTAGCAATCATCGCCGCGGCCGAGACCGCCAGCACCATTGTCATCTTTTTCAACACTGACTTTCCTCCATTTTTCAAGTCTGCTTCTTTTAAATCGGCTTCTTGTCAGCCCGCCCCCAACGCGGGTGCGGGCTGCACAATGTCATTGATGTCGCGCGCTGCTGCTCGCAGCTCGCTTCTTCTTCGGCGCACGTTCCGGTTTTGACGGCTTTGCCGTCGATCGCCCGGTGCGCCCGGAAGACGGTGCTGCCGCTTTCTCGGCGCCGAAGTTCTGCGCAAAGCGCTCCTGCGATCGCGCGAGATGATCGCGCATCGCGTCGCGAGCCGCTTCAGGATCGTGTGCCGCGATCGCGTCGCGCACCGCGCGATGCTCGTCGAGCGCAGTGCGCCACGTGCCCGGGCTCTCGAAATAATGCGCAAGCTGCGCGAAATAGGGATTGAGGCGCTGGTCGAACAACTCGCCGACCACACGGACCAGAACGGCATTGCCGAGGCTTCCGGCGATCGCGACGTGGAACGCGCGGTCGTGGACCATCGAGGCTTCGCCGGGGTGTTCTACATTCTCCATCGCCACAAGGGACGCATCGATGCGGGCAACGTCGTCCTTCGTCGCCACGCGCGCGGCTTCTTCGGCGATGGCACTTTCCAGGAACTCGCGGGCGCGCAGCAGCTCGAACGGGCCCTCGATGACGGAAGCAGGCGCGGTCGCCGCAACCGCCGCGGGCTCGATCACATAGATGCCGGAACCGACGCGGATGCGGAGACGGCCCTCGACTTCCAGCGCGATCAAGGCTTCGCGCACCGTCGGCCTGGAAATCTTGAGCTGCTCGGCGAGTTCGCGCTCGGTCGGCAAGCGGCTGCCGACCGCGTACTCGCCGCTGTCGATCAGGCTTCGCAATTGATCGGCTACCTGGCGATAAAGCCGTCTCGCCTCCACAGCTTCTAGCGGCACGCTGGTCCTCCCGAAAGGGTCATGCCGGCAGCTCTCGCTGCCCGCGGCCCGCCAATTTTGTGAAATTGGTCTTACCAATTGACCGCAGCATTGACCGAGGACAGGCGTCATGTCAAGCAGCGGCCAAACAAGGGGAGAGACGACCATGCGCCTTGATCCAACGCGCCTTGGCCGCGCCAATCTCGATCGGCTGCCACCAGGTATCCGCCGCCCGGCCTACGACCGTTCGCGCGTCACCTCCGGCATCGTGCATCTCGGCCTTGGCGCGTTTCATCGCGCCCACCAGGCCGTCGTCATCGATGATTGCCTTGCCGCCGGCGCCACATCATGGGGCATCGTCGGCGCTAGCCTGCGCAGCCCCGACACACGCGACGCCCTCGCCCCGCAGGATCATCTCTATACGGTCACGGTCCGTGCGGCCGAAGCCACCGAACACCGCATCATCGGTGCGCTACTCGACAGTGTGGTCGCGCGCGAGAGCCCGGCACGATTGGTCGAGCGAATGGCCGATCCCGCCATTCGCATCGTTTCCCTCACCGTCACCGAGAAGGGCTATTGCCACACGCCGCAGACCGGCGATCTCGACGAGCGGCACCCTGATGTCGTGCACGATCTCAACAATTTCGACGCGCCGCGTTCGGCACCCGGTTTCATCGTGGCAGCGCTGGCGCGCCGGCGGGCGCTGGGCGCCGCTCCCTTCACCGTGCTGAGCTGCGACAACCTCGCCGCCAACGGCCACACCGTGCAGCGGATCGTGACGCAATTCGCCGCGCTGCGCTCGAAGGATCTCGGCAAGTGGATCGCGGATACGGCGGCCTTCCCCTCGACCATGGTCGACCGCATCGTGCCGGAGACGACGGATGGTGACCGCGATGCGGTTTCATCAGCGCTCGGTTTGCGCGACGCATGGCCCGTCATGACCGAGCCGTTCACGCAATGGGTGGTCGAGGATCGCTTTACGGCCGGCCGGCCCGATCTTGCCGCCGCCGGGGTCGAACTGGTGAACGACGTCAAGCCGTTCGAGTTGATGAAGCTGCGGCTGCTCAACGCCAGCCATTCGGCGCTGGCCTATCTCGGCCATCTCGCCGGCTACGAGACCATCGCCGACACCATGCAGGATCCGCATTTCGCGCGCCTCGCCGCGCAGGTGATGGAAGAGGCCGCGGTGACGCTGACGATGCCATCAGGCGCAGACCTGGCCGCCTATCGCGCCTCGCTGCTCAAGCGCTTCGCCAATCCGGCACTGCATCACCGCACCTGGCAGATCGCGATGGATGGCTCGCAAAAGCTGCCGCAGCGCCTGCTCGGCGCGATCCAGGATCGTCTCGCCAGGAACCTGCCGATCGCGACGCATGCGCTCGCGGTGGCCGGCTGGATGCGCTACGTCACCGGCCTCGACGAGAAGGGCCGCACCATCGACGTGCGCGATCCGCTCGCCGCCGAGTTCGCCGATTTGGCGCGCGAGGCAGGTCCCGTCGCCGAACGGTTGGCGCCCGCGCTGCTCGGCGTCGGAAAAGTGTTCGGGCCGCTGGGCGCGGAGCCGCGCCTGCGCGAGGCCGTGACCGCGGCGCTCGGCCGACTCTACAAGGATGGCGCGCGGCGGGCGGTGGAGACGCTGGTCTCGGCGTGACCACAAAACGGGCAGCAATGCTGCATTGCGGTCCAGATCGAACGGAAAGTCGACTGAAGTCGCGCTTGATTTTTGCCTGTCATTGCCCCACCCGAGAGGCATGGCAAAGGACACCAAGGTGATCGCCGCGAACGCAGCGTTCTACGCCGCCTTTTCGACCGGCGATTTCGACGAAATGGAGCGGATGTGGGCGGACGATGACGCCATTTCCTGCATTCACCCCGGCTGGCCGGCCATCATCGGCCGGACCACGGTGATCGGAAGCTGGCGCGACATCCTGCAGAGTCCGGAACGGCCGCAGATCGTTTGCGCGGAACCCCAGGCCATCGTCGACGGCGACAGCGCGCGCGTGCTCTGCATCGAGATCGTCGACGGCACGGCATTGGCCGCCGCCAACCATTTTCGGCGCGTCGGCGACGACTGGCGCCTGGTGCACCATCAGTCGAGCCCGATCGCCCAGATTGTTGAGCAAGCTGAGGACGATAGAGCGAGCCACCGCGTCCATTGAGGGCGCCCGGCCCGCAGGCACATTCTACTGTGCATGGGGTTGTTTTTCAGTTTTTTGGCGCCTCACCCGAGCCCGGACAGATCATCCAGCACGACCCGCGCCTGGCTAAAATCATCATCCCGGAAGAACATGCTTCTGGTGATGAGCACGGGAATGTTCGCGCCTGAGGCTGCGATCAGGCCGTTGGCGGAATCCTCGATCGCGACGCAGTCGGACGCGTTGAGCTTCAGCCGCGCCAGGATCTCGACATAGACATCCGGCGCAGGCTTTTTGTGCCGCACGTCATCCCCGGCGACGATCGCATCAAAATCCGCGGCCCAGCCCGTTCCCAGCGCCCGCGACAGCAGCGCGTCGATGTTGGCGTGCGACGTGGTCGTCGCGATCGCGAGCCGCTGGCCGCGCGCCTTGGCAGCAGCGAGCAGATCCGTCACCCCGGGCCGTAAGGGGCAGCAGCCGGTTTCGACCAGTTCGGCATAATGCGCGGTCTTGATGCGGTGGAGTTCCGCGATGTCCACATCCGATAATGGCGCGGCAATCCTCAGCCTTTCATGGTGGGCGCGGATCCGTTCCTTGCCGCCCGTGACCCGCAGCAGGTCCTTGTAGACGGCCCGGTCCCATTGCCAATCGAGACCGTGGCAGGCGAAGGCATGGTTGAAGGCCTGCCGATGCAGCTCTTCGGTCTCAGCCAAGGTGCCGTCGACATCGAAGATCAGCGCGGCGGCGCAGCGGACCAGCTCAGCCGCGTCAGATGGCATTATGGCGGGCGCTTCTGCCTGCATGATCGATGCGTCCCTCCGATGAGCGACCATCGCCTGCACAGGCGGGCAGGACAAATCGCAATATCTTTTGCCGGACCCAAAAATCTCTTATGAGCGGAGGACGCGCTGCGGCGCGAACGGGAACTCCGACCTGCAAGGAAGATGTATGCGGCTCTTTATCCTTGGTCTCGGCTACAGTGCCCGGCACTTCGTCCGCCTGTTCGGTGGCCGCTTCTCGCATATCGCCGGCACGGTGCGCGATCCCGCGCAGCGGGGCGACCTCACCGGCGTCGAGGTGCACGCTTTCTCCGGCAGCAGTCCGGCACGCGAGACGGTCGAACGCATGAGAGACGCGGATGTCCTTCTCGTCTCGATCCCGCCCGGCAGTAGCGGCGATCCTGCCATCGCGGCCTTCTCCGGCCTGCTGGCGGCGGGCGGCGACCGCAAGATCGTCTATTTGTCCACGATCGGCGTATATGGTGATCACGCCGGCGGCTGGGTCGACGAGAGCACGCCGCCGCAGGCCGGCCTCGACCGCACGCGCATGCGGTTGGCGGCGGAGCAGGCTTGGACCGGCACGACCGATGGCGACGCCGCGATCCTGCGGCTTGCGGGTATCTATGGCCCCGGCCGTAACGCGCTGGTGACGCTGCGCGCTGGAACGGCCCGGCGCATCATCAAGCCGGGACAGGTGTTCAACCGCATCCACGTCGACGACATCGCGAGCGCGATCATGGCCGCGATTCATCACCCGAACGGGGGCATCTGGAACGTCTGTGACGACGAGCCGGCGCCGCCGCAGGACGTGATCGCTTACGCGGCGAAGCTGATGAACGTTGCTCCGCCACCCGAAGAAGCGTTCGAGACCGCCGGGATGTCGGAGATGGCGCGCAGCTTCTATGCCAGCAGCGCCCGTGTCTCCAACGCGAAATTGAAGCGCGAGCTCGGCGTCACGCTTGCTTATCCGACCTACCGCCACGCCCTGGATGCGTTGTGGCACGGGGGAGGACGATAGGGTTGCGGCATTCCCAGCGTCCCAGACATGCCCTGCCCGCGCTTGACTTCGCGCCGGTGCGGTCGTGATCTAACCACTGAGCGGGCCACTGCATAACGAGCCCGCGCTTGGGAGGATACAATGAAGACGATCGCCATGGTCGCGGCGGCGGCTGCCGTCATCACGTTCGGTGCAGCACGCGCCGCGCCGTTGCCCGAAGCTAGTCCAGACGACGCCAGCTTCTCGAAACAAGGCTTTGCACGGCTCGACAATTTCTTCGCGCGCGAGATCGCCGCCAAGCGCGTCCCCGGCGCGGTCGTTGCGGTCGCGCGGGACGGCAAGCTCGTGCACTACAAGGCCTATGGCATGCTGGATCCGGACAAGGGCACACCGATGCCTGTTGACGCGATCTTCGCATTGGCCTCGATGACCAAGCCGATGGCGGCGGTCGCGGGCCTGACATTGATGGAGCAGGGCAAGCTGCCGCTCCAGGCCAAGCTGTCCGACTATTATCCCGGATTTGCCGACATGAAGGTCGGCGTTCAGCAGGCCGACGGTTCGTTGAAGCTCGAGCCGCAGGCGTCACCGATCTTCATTCACGACCTGTACCGACACACGTCCGGCCTGATGTATGGCGGCCGCCCAGACAGCGCGAGCCCGGTGGCACGGCAATATCCGGAAGGCACAGCTCCGGCGATCGAAGGCGACACTCAGGCCTTCATCGATCGCATCACAAAGCTGCCGCTGGCGCATCAACCCTCGACCGAGTTCGAATACGGTTTCTCGATCGACGTGCTCGGCGCCGTCGTTGAGAAGGTCAGCGAGCAGAAGCTCGGCGACTATCTCGCCGCCAACGTCTGGCAGCCGCTCGAGATGAAGGACGCGACCTTCCACCCGACCGACGCACAGCGCCCTCGCCTCGCCCGCCCGTTCGCCAACGATCCGCTGACCGGCAAGCCGCAAGCCATCAAGCTTTTGGACACGCCGACAAAATTCGACTGTGGCGGCGCCTGCTCGTTCGCGACCGTCGGCGACTACATCCGCTTCGGACAGATGCTGCTCAACGGCGGCGATCTTGACGGCCAGCGCATCCTCGGTCCCAGGACCGTGCATCACATGACGACCAATCACCTCGGCCCCGAGATCAAGAACAACGTGGCGAACATCGAGCCGCATCGCGCGGGATTCGGCTTCGGCCTCTCGGTCGCGGTCCGCACCAGCGAGGGATTGTCGTCAGTCCCCGGCAATCCCGGCGAGTTCACCTGGAATGGCGCGTACGGAACGCAATTCTTCTGCGACCCCAAGGAGCGTCTCGTGGTGGTGGTGGGAACGGCCGCGCCGGGCGAGCTGCGGAAATATTATCGCGAGCAGGTGCAGGATATCGTCTATGGCGCGATGGTGAAGTGAGATCGGCGCCTTGGAATAAAAAGGGCGGCCGCTCGGGCCGCCCTTCTAAAATCAGCGTCAGCTCAACACGCCATACTTCTTGAACCAGGCCTGGGCCTGCTTCCAGGCATCTTCTGCGGCGTCCTTGCGGTAGCTGCCGCGGTAGTCGGCATGGAACCCGTGCGGCGCTTCCGGATAGATCTTGAATTCGGCCGTCTTCTTGTTCTGCTCCAAGGCTGTCTTGAGCTGCTCGACCTGGGCGACGGGAATGCCGGTATCGGCGCCCCCATAGAGGCCGAGCACCGGTGCCTTCATCTCGGGCGCGAGCTGCATCGGGCTTTTCGGCCACAGCGGATTGGCTGGATCGACCGGCGGACCGTAGAAGGCGACGCCGGCCTTGAGGCTGCCGCTGTGAGCGGCATATTCCCAGACGGTGCGTCCGCCGCGGCAGAAGCCGATGATGCCGAGCTTACCGGTGTCGCCGCCTTGCGATCCCGCCCACGCCACGGTCGCGTCGAGATCGGACAGCAGCTCGGCGTCCGGCTTGGCATTGACGATCGGCAGCAGGTCCTTGATCTCGGCGACCTTGGTCAAATCGACGCCCTTACGGAAATAGTAGTCGGGTGCGATCGCGAACGCGCCGAGCTTGCCAAGGCGCCGCGTCACGTCCTTGATGTATTCGTGCAGGCCGAAAATCTCCATCGCCACGATGATCACCGGCGCCTTGGCGTTGCCGGCGGGCCGGGCAAAATACGCAGGCATCTGTTCGGAGCCGACCTTGATCTTGGCGTCCCCGGTCTGGAGGCCGCTGGTGTCGGTCGTGATCGCCTCGGCGCGCACGGGCCCGGCCGCAAGCGTGTAGCCGGCGGCGACGGCCGCAGTCGCGCTCATGAATCCGCGGCGCGAGACAGGGGCGATCTTGGTCAGCCCGACGACGTCGGATGTCATGGTGGTCTCGATACTCATCGGTTCGTCCTTCCTGCCGTGATCCTTCAGGCGCGCATTCGCCAATAATTGCCGGTGAAACGCAAATCACCAGCCTGCGAGCGCGGCGCTTTCAGGCCTTGTTTTCAGATCTGACGCTGTTTCACCGGCGCAGTCTCGGGCATGAGGCTCATTGCGCCAAGTCCGACGATCGCCGCAAGCAGCAGGTACCAGGCCGGCGCCAGCGGATTGCCGGTGACGTGGAGGAGCCAGGTGACCACGAGCTGCGCCGTCCCGCCGAAGCTCGCGATCGCGACCGCATAGACGGTCGCGAACACGCCGCCGCGGATGTTCTGGGGCAGCGCCTCGGTGAAGGTCGCGTAGAACGCGGTGAACGGCAGCGAGCCGATGACGGACAGGACACCGAAACCGACCAGGAGCGACAACGCGCCGGGCGCATGGACGATCCACAGGAAGGTCGGGTAGGTCAGCAGCAGCGTTGCGAGCTGCGGCCAGATCATCACCGGCTTGCGACCGAGACGATCCGCCAGCCAGCCCCCGACCAGCGCACCGACGAACTGGATGCCGTTGCTGACCAGCGACACGGCGAAAGCCAGTGTCGACGACACATGCAGCGTATTCTGCGCATAGGTCGTCATATATTGGGTGACGTAGGTCGAGATCGTGCCGCTTGCCAGGATCATCAACGCAAGTCCGATGATGCCAAGGTGCCGTCTCGCCTGCGAAAGATGACTGGTGTGCTCGACGGTGCGGGCACCGGCTTCGGCCTGCGGGATTGTCTCGGGCAGCGTCCGGCGCATCCAGAAGCCGAACGGCAGGCACACCGCCCCGATCAGAAACGCCACCCGCCAGCCATAGGCGTCGAGCATCTCCGGCGCCATCGTCCGGCTCAGGATGACGCCGACGAGCGCGCCCGCGGTCGCGGCGATCTCCTGGCTCGCCGGCTGCCAGGCCACCACCAGCGCGCGATGCTGGGGCGGGGCGATCTCGATCAGATAGGCGGTGGTCGGTCCAACCTCCCCGCCCAGGGCAAAGCCTTGCGCCATACGCGCCGCGATCACGATGATGGGCGCGGCAAGGCCGATCGATTGATAGGACGGCGTGAGCGCGATGGTCAGGATCGATAGCCCCATGAGCGCAAAGCTCAGCAGCATGGCAGGCCGCCGGCCGATCCGGTCGGAATAGATCCCAAGCACGATTCCGCCGATCGGCCGCGTCACGAAGCCGGCGCCGAAAGTCGCCAGCGACAGCATCAGGCTGCCGTACTCGCTTCCCGTCGGGAAGAAGGTATGGCCGATCTGGATGGCGAAGAAGCTGTAGGTGATGAAGTCGTAGAACTCGAGCATGTTGCCGACGGTGGCGGCCAATGCTGCGCGCTTGACGCTGAACGGCTTCACTTGCTCGATCACGGACGACACTCTGGCATTCCCGGGCTCGATCCTATTTCGATTTAACCGCCTGGCCGCATTGCAACGCAACATCCATTAACCGCAAACGGTGGTTCCTCGCGCCCCCTTTCCGCCGGCCCGAGTTGCGGCCGATCCGCCTGCTCGCGCGATTCGAAGCGCATCACGCAATAAATGGGCTTTGCGGTGGTCGTAACGACACATCATGTTGCACGCACATCCCACGCCATTGGTATTTGCGCGTACACCGCGGTCATTTGACTGAAATTTTCAGAAGAGTTGAGCCGGGCGATTTACTCGAACTTTCTTCGCGACGCTCTAGTTCCACCACCGGAAGGTTCCACCTCTTTGGGGATCCTCATTATCAGCCGCCCGGATTGCGCTACCAAAAGCTCAATTGAATTTAAGCTTTACCGACCTGGAATTGAAATGAACTTGGCTCGCGAATCGATCGAACTGCTGGAACAGGTCGCCCGGATCTTGTGGTTCGAAGGCACGAAGCACGGCTTGCGTGACCGCGAGTGGATGGCGCTACGTTTCCTTTCCCGCGCCAACCGGTTTTCCAGGACGCCGTCGGCGCTCGCGAGTTACGTCGGCACTACGCGAGGCACCGCCTCGTTCATCATCGGCGAGCTGGAGCGGCTCGGATATCTCGAGCGAAAGCGCTCGGCCCAGGACAAGCGGTCGGTGATGCTGAGCGTGACACAACAGGGCAAGAAGTTCCTGGTGCGCGACCCCGTCAACGTCCTCGTCGAGGCCATCGCCGTGCTCGAGGGCGAGGCGAAGGTCAGCTTCCGCGACGCGCTCCGCCACGTGCTGGATCAGTCGGACGCAGCCGAACAGCGGCACCATACCGACGTCTGCAAGCGATGCATCTTCCTCCGCGAAGATCGCACCACCACGGACAACAGGACGACGGCCGAGTTCAGCTGCCGCCTGTTTCGGGCGCCGATCGCGGAGGCGGAGGTCGATCTGCTATGCACCAGCTTCGAGCATCACCGCAAATAGAAGCGGCCCTCGATCAAGGCGTGGCCTTGCGTGACGAATAGATGACGCCCCCGCTGGACTCGACCACCAGACGTCCGTTCTCGTTTTTGATCTCCTCGATACGGCCAAGGCCGGGCACCTGCTGTCCCAACACCGCCTCGACGACGCCGTTCGGGCCTTGCAGGATCGCAATCCCCTCATAGGCCTGGCGGACCGACCAGCCCTTGATCGACTTGCGCGGCGCCGAAATGCGCTCGGACGGAGCGACCGATCCCGTGACCTCGGGCGTCGCGGCCGAGGCCATCATCGGCATTGGCTGCGAGGCGACGGGCGCCGGAGCCTGGGCCTGCACCTGGGCAAGCTTGTCGAGCTTCACCGTAGAGGACGAGCTCACCCGTTCGATGCGATCCAGATTTTCGCCAAACCGGCCAAAACGGTCATTGGTCGCCTTGCTCGATTGATCGACCGCGGTGCGCAGGCCGTCGAGATTGTCGGACACGCCCGACACCTGCCTGCGCAGTTGCGCCACGGTCTCGCGCAGATTCCTGATCTCAGTATTGGCCGCGACGTTGGTCTGGGCGGGCTGCATGGCGAAATAGGCGATCACGCCGGTGCAGGCACAGACGACCAGGATCGCAGCGACCGCCAATGTCGCGAGCGGCGCGACCCATGTCGGACGCGGCGGCGGCGGTTTGGCCACGATCACGGCCGGCTTGATCACGATCGGCGTAGGCTTGGAGATTGCCATCTTGTCGAGGCGCGCCTTGGCGCGAATACGCTTGAGACCCTCGAGCGCCTCTTTCGCCAGAGTTTCATCGCTCGCTGCTGCCGACGCAGGCTTGGTGTTCGCAGCAGGCTTGGTGTTCACAGCAGCTTTGGTATTTGCAAAAGGCTTGGCCGTCGGTGCCGCATTGTCTCTGGCATCGCGCGTCTCCGCAGCAGGTTTCGCCGCTGCGGAAACATCGGCGGTCGCGTTGGGACGAGCTTGTCCATCGGACAACATGCGAGAATGCTCCGTTCGGTTCGATCTGTCGAACGGTGACATTATTTGCCGAAGCTTGCCTGAAACGTGCGCATCGAAAACTTTTCATCACGCGCGATGCGACGTCACATGAGTCAAACGCGTCACGCACGTGGCGAGAGTGCGACTCGAAAGACACACCCTCGCCAAGATTTCGCCAAGCTGGAGTCGCCTCGCCATACATGAGTCGAATTGTCGCATGTGCAAAGATGATCGCGGGAGTCAATCCCGGGTTGAAAACCCATCAATGTGCATGAAGCGCAGCACCATCCAAAATAGCTGTAATCATACGGGGATGCGGAACTTTAGAACCGCCAGGGTGCAAAACTAGTTCGAATTCCAAATCAACTGATGCGATTGAATATACCAAGAAACAACTCGAACCGAATCAACAGCATCAAGCACGTGTAGCAAACGCTTAGTTGCGCACGCTTGATCGGAAATCGGCAATTGTTACGGTCCTACTCAAGTGATTCTCGCCAGTTGGCGAGGGGATCGACACAGTACAGTAGCGTTCGGATGCAATGAGCAACTTGGCGCAACTGTTCTAGGTCGCTTTCTCAATCCGCTCCGCGAGGTGATCCGCAAGACACCCGCCGAGCCTCACGCAGTAAGCGTTCAGTATCGAGTCGAAGTAGCAGGCCTGCGAGACGCAGGCACTGAATGCGTAGGGCTGCCCGCGAATATCGAAACCATAATAACGGTTCGCGGGAAGGAATATCGTCAAACAGCACAGTTGCCGAGCCGGGCATCACAACAACCAACCGGCCGTAACAAGTGCGAAACAGGGGCGAAAACTGATGTATATTATCGTTGATGATCGCGAGAGCGTCGCGAACAGCTATGTCGGAGGGCTCGTTCGCGAAGGTGTATCGTCGATCGGCTTCTCCTCCGGAGAATTCTGGGACTGGCTGCAATCCGCGAGTGAATCGGATCTGGCCGCGGTGGACGCCTTCCTCCTCGGGGATTGCGACACCCGCGGAAGCCTGCCGCGGGCAATGCGCAAGCGCTCCTCGGCGCCGATCATCGCCATGAGCGGCCAGAAGATGCTCAAGAACACGCTGGAGCTCTTCGAATCGGGCGTCGATGACGTCGTCCACGTGCCGATTCACCTCCGCGAGATCCTCGCCCGAACGGCCGCGATTGCGCGCCGCCGGGTCGGGGAACTGCCGAGGCCCTGCGAGACCAGGATCCAGGTCTTCTTCAACGGACGCGACCCCGAGATCGCTGGCCACGCCCTCACCCTGCCCCGCCGCGAACTGCGCATTCTCGAATATATGGTCAGCAACCACGGCAAGTGGGTCACCAAGACGCAGATCTTCAACGCGGTCTACGGCATCTTCGAAGCGACATTCGACGAGAGCGTGATCGAGAGCCACGTCAGCAAACTGCGCAAGAAGCTCCGCGACCGCCTCGGCTTCGATGCAATCGTGGCCCGGCGTTACGTCGGATACCGCCTCGACATCCCGGCCGGCGAGACCATCGACGTGCCGATGCAGGAGCTCGACGAAGTCGGCATCCTGCTGAACAGGGCGCATACCGCCCCAGTGGCGTATCCGGCCGGAAACTGATCGGCAGCGCGCTGCCACGAAACCGACAACGGCCTCTGCGAACCACCTTCGCAGAGGCCGTTGTAGTTTCTGCGACGTCAACGGCGAATAGAGCGCGGCAGTCCCGGCGCTGCGGCTCGCGTGTAAGTATAATTCTAGAGGCTCGCTTCTGATTCAATCAGAACCGGTAATGTCCTAGGGCTTCTGCTGGAATTCTTCCTTCGACACGTAATTGAAGTCCTCGACAAGGACGTCCTGGACGACTTCGGCCTGCATTCGTTCGTTGACACGCTGCTTGATGGCCGCCGTGAGGATGGAGAGGTCGTAACGGGCGAGTTTTCTGAAATCGAGGCGGTCGTCGGCATAGATCCTGCGGAAGGCTTCATCGACGACGAACGGCTCGGGCGGAACGTTGAGCTGATGCATGGTCCGCGCCTCTACGGTATAGACGAAGCGCGCGACGATGTAGCCCTGCACGTTGCCACTCTCGACCATGGGCACGCTCAGCGCCCGCGTCTTCTGGTACTGCAGCCCTTCGAGGTATTCGTCCTTTGCCGGCAGCAGACTGCCATTTTCCTTCCAATAGGCCACGGCATAGCTCGTTCCCGCGGTGAGGATGCATACCCAGAGCCCGGCCAGCACGAGTCTGATCATTTTCCGTCCTGTGCTGCGCGACCGGTATAGGTGCCGTCCGACTCGGCGTCCTTGATGGCCTTGACGATGATGGTCGCAACCTCGCGCACCGCATCGTAATGCATTTCGAGGATGGAACGGTTTCGCTCGAGCTTCTCGCGCAGCCGCTGGACCTCTTCGGTGATCTCGACCTCGCCGCCGAGATGCATTCGTGCCCGCATCAGGCGGACGAATTCCAGCATGCTCCGGCTCTTCCGGGCGCTGAATTCGTCGAAGTCAATCTTCTTGCCCGTCGCAAGCGCGGCCGTCTCCTCTTCGACGATTCCTTCGAGCCGGCGGATCGCAGCCAACAGGCCGCGCACCTCGTCCGATCTCGCCGCGTCGGCACCGTCGTTCGCCACCTCGCCACCGACATTCGGCAGCAGCACGGGCAACAGGGCATCCCCCGACACGGCCGCCGTCGTCATCGCCTCGGTGTCTACGGCCGGCTGCTCCATCACCATGGCCGCCGCGCCTTCTTGTGCCTGCATAGGAAATTCACCCTTCAACTTCTGTCACCCATTCCCGAATCATCATCCGGCCTTGCCCGTAGCGTCCGGTCCCGCCGGATGCGCGGCAGCAAGCTGCTTGGCAATGCCAATGCCCTTGCCCTTTGCCAACTGCGCACCAAGTTGCTCCGCCAGCATCGACTTCCAGACGCCGCCCGCCGTGCCCTTCCCAAAGACCTCCTCCGACTCCTTCGGCAACATCGTCTCGACGAAGGTCTGGAGGATGAAGGCCTCGAACTTGCGGTACACCTCGCCGGATGCCGGCGCCTTGATCACTTGCACCGGCGCCCCGTTCACCGCGCTCGACTGCGGTTCCGAAACCTTCGTCCCGGATTGATCGGCAGCAGCCGTCTTGGCCTTCGCCTTGCCGACCTCCGCGTCCATCGTGGCGGCGAAATCCGCGTCCGATGATTTCAACGCGTCGAGCTTCGCGGTGGCTGCGCGCTGCGTCACGGGATCGGCGGCATCGAGGACGTCGAGAACGAGGTCGGGTGTCGCTGTCACGATCATGTCTTGGTCCGATTGGCTGGCCGTGGCGTCCACTCGCGCTCGGTGAGGCTTGTTCCCGTCATCTCCTCGAGCGATCGCTTCTCGGCGTCGCGAAGCTTGTCCGCGAGCGCCGCCTTCGCGACCTGCTCGAACTGCTTCACACGGCGGCTCTCCGCGCGAACCTGGTCGAGCTGCTGCGAGGCCTGCGCCTGAATCGCGCGCGCGCCGACGCTGGTTCTGGTCAGACGCCGCGCGATCGATTCGCTCGATGATCCCGCCGGCGGCTTCCTCTCGTTGAGAGTCCCGACTAGCCATTCCTGCTCGTCCTGCAAGCTGCGCTCCTGCTGCCGCAGATGCGCGAGCTGCCACTCTGACAGCCGGAGCTGGAGCTTCACGAGGGAGACCATCCGGCCGAGCTTATCCGCGCGCGACGTCATGACCGATCACTCCGCCAGCCACGACGAGACGCCGAGCATGAATTGCGTCAGGAGCTCGTCGCTGGTGAGGTAGAGCAGCAGGAAGCCGCCGAACAGCACGAAGGGTACCGAGATGAAATAGACCGGAATCGCCGGCGTCAGCTTGTTGATCAGGCCGACCGCCAGGTTGACGACCACCGAATAGACGATGAAAGGGCTGGCGATCCGCAGCGTCAGCACGAATGCCTCCGACAGCCGGCCGACGAGCTGGTCGAGCGGCATGCTGCCGCCGAGCCGGTCGCCCGGATGCCAGACGTCGTAGGAGTTCATCAGCCCGCGCAGGACCTGCCAGTGCTGGTCGGTCATGAAGAACAGCGTGGTGACGGATGTCATGATCAGCGGCACCAGGGCCGGCGCCGGATCGGTGTCGCCGACCGGCGTCCCCGGGATGTTGCTCAGCCCGATTGCACTGGCCATCACGGTGGCCATGGTCTGGAGTGCGAGAAAGAACACGCGACCGCCGAGCCCGATGACGCTGCCGACCACGAGCTCGGAACAGATCAGCAGCACAAGGGTCAGCGGCGCCGCGTTGTCCGTAAGTGGTTTCAGGACGGCGATCAGGATCGGCGTCAGCGCAAACGTCGTGACGAGCGCGACGAACAAGCGGACCTGGGCCGGAACGTTGACGCTGGAATAGCCGGGCACCAGCATCAGGCAGGCACCGATGCGGCAGAACACGATGAACGTCACCAGCACGCTGTCGGTGAGGCCGCTGATCACGATATGGCTCCGAGTGCCCTGATCTCGGTGCTGCGCGCGACCTCGACATGCGACAGGATCGGCAGGGTCGGAAAGACCCGCTCCAGGATCATCCGGACGTAGGGACGCGCTTCCGGGGTCACCGCCAGCACCACGCTGGTGCCGTTCTCGGTGAACTTGCGGATCGCCGCGCTGGCTTCGGTCGCAAACTGCTCGATCAGGCGCGGATCGGCGTCGAATTCGACGACGTCGCCCTTGGCGTCGCGCTTCAGGCTCTGGTGGAACGCGAGATCCCAACGGTTGCCGAGACGGACTACGTTGAGCACGCCATTGTCGGAGAGATCGCCGCAAATCTGCTGGGCAAGACGCGTACGCACATGCTCTGCCACCTGCTCGGAGCGCCGCACATGGGGCGCGATCTCGGCGATGGCTTCGAGGATCAGATGGAGATTGCGGATCGACACGCGCTCGGCCAGCAGGATCTTCAGGATCGCAAGCAGCCCCGAATACGATATCTGCGACGGGCAGAGATCCTCGACCAGGCGCTTGTATTCGGGATCGAGCCGGTCGAGCAGGCCGCGCATGTCCTTGTAGGACAGAAGCTGGGCGAGGTTGGCCCTGATCACTTCGCTCAGATGCGTGAGCAGCACCGACAGATTGTCGACCGGCTTGCAGCCCTGGCGCTTGACCTCGTCGGTGAACGCGTCCGTCACCCACAGCGCCTTCATGCCGAAGGCCGGCTCGATCACCTCTTCGCCGGGAACGTCCGGCTTGCCATCCTTGTCGACCAGCACCAGCACTTCGCCAAGCCTGAGCTCGCCCTGGGCGACGCGGGTGTCGTGGATCCGGATCTGGTATCCCTTGGGATCGATCGACAAATTGTCGGTGAGCTTGATCTCGGGAACCACGAAGCCGTACTGCTTGGCGAACTTCTTGCGGATCTTGGCCACGCGGTGCGCCAGCTCGTTGCGCGAGCCCAGTAGATGGACCGAGAGGTGGCCGCCGAGCGCCAGCTCGATCTCCGCGGTCTTGAGCGATTCCTTGACGGACTCCTTGGCATCGACCTGGGCGCGTTCGTCGGCCTTGCGCGCATCTTCCTTCTGCTTCAGGGCTGCCTGCCGCCTCGGCAGCGAGTATCCGACGAAGGCCATGACGCCGCCGAGCAGCAGGAAGGGCGCCGTCGGCAGCCCCGGCATCAAGGCGAGCACGAACATCATCAGTGCGGCGGCCGACACCGCGCGCGGATAGCCGCCGAGCTGCCGCAACACCGCCTGCTCGGCCGAACCTCTGGTGCCGCCCTTCGAGACGAGCAGGCCCGCCGACAGCGACACGATCAACGCGGGCATCTGCGTTACCAGACCGTCGCCCACGGAGAGCTTGGTGTAGACGTCGGCGGCGCGTGCCAGCGTCAATCCGTGATGCGTCACGCCGATGATGATACCGCCGAAAATGTTGATCGCGGTGATGATCAGGCCGGCGACCGCGTCGCCGCGGACGAATTTCGAGGCACCGTCCATGGCGCCGAAGAACGCGCTCTCCTCTTCCAGCTCGCGCCGCCGGCGCTGGGCTTCCTTGTCGTCGATCAGGCCCGCGGACAGATCCGCGTCGATCGCCATCTGCTTGCCGGGGATCGCATCCAGGGTGAAGCGGGCGCCGACTTCGGCGATACGCGTCGCGCCCTTGGTGATCACGACGAAGTTCACCGTGACCAGAATCGCGAAGATGATCAAGCCGATGACGAAGTCGCCGCCCATGACGAACTTGGAGAAGCCGGCAACGACGTGGCCCGCGGCGTTTTCCCCCTCCCCGCCGCGCGACAGGATGAGACGGGTCGTTGCGACGTTGAGTGCAAGCCGCAGGATCGTCGCGATCAGGAGCACGGTCGGGAAGGCCGAGAAATCGAGCGGACGCTGGATCCACAGCGCGACCATCAGGATCAGCGCCGACAGCGCGATCGAGAATGCGAGGCCGAGATCGATCAGGATCGGCGGTATCGGCAGGAACAGGATCGTGAGCATGGCCACGATGCCGCCTGCGAAAAAGGCGTCGGCGCCCAATCGTCGCGGGGTCGGCAGGCTAGCAGCTAACGTATCGGACATGGGTCACCGGCAGAGGATCCGGTCCGTAATCTGCCGTGCAAAGCTTACGCGGGGGTGGTGGCAGAGGCGGCCGGGACCGCCCGGATCAGAAGCCGCGCTCGATGTGCGAATAGACCATCTCGGTGAAGGTGGAGAGATGGGCTCCGATGAAGGAGCCGGAGATGGCGACGACCACGAGAATGACGATGATCTTCGGAACGAAGGTCAGCGTCACCTCCTGGATCTGGGTCAGCGCCTGGATCAGCGCGATGATGGTGCCGACCAGCATCGCGGCACCGACGGCAGGCCCGGAGGCGACGATGATGGTCCAGATCGCCGCCTGGACGATGTCGAGGGCATCCCGTTCGTTCATGACTGGCTGATCGTGAGACCGGGGCCGACCGCGACTTTCGTACCGTTGTCGAGTGTCGCGATGGAGCCGTCGCTGTTGATGGAGACCGAAGCGACCTTGCCGCTGAAGCTCGCTCCGGTCGAGTCCGTGAAGCTGACGGTCTTTCCGATCAGTCCATTGGCCTGCGACAGCGATTGCGAAGACAGCAGAGCGTCGAGCTTGGTATTGGTCTGCATCGCCTGCTCGACCGACGAGAGCTGCGCAAACTGGCTCATATATTGCGAGGTATCCATCGGATTGGTCGGATCCTGATTCTTCATCTCCGCGACGAGGAGCTGAAGAAACGTGTTGTAGTCGACCCCGGTGCTCGACGTCGTCGTTGTCGTGTTGGTTGACTTGTTGGTACTATCGGTCGCGCTGGTGACGTTCATATCGCTCTCCGCTGTCAGGCAGCCTCGAATGGGGAATCGATCTTGGCGCCGGCCAGGATGGCCTGCTCCACCGGAAACAGTGCCCGGATCCGCTTGAGCGCCTCGAAGTAACGGCTCGCCCCGACCAGGTCGTCGACCGCGCCAAGCCCGACCAGCATCTCCTGGCTCTCGCACACGGCGAGCAGAGCGGCATGATGTTGCCCGTACAGAGCCGAGGCATCCCGAACATCGGTCGGATTCATCAGCATGAGCTGGACGATGAAATAGAGCTGCCGCAGCGCCGTTGTGGCGTCGGAGGCCTGCATGATCTGCCCTTCGAGCAGGAACATCACGTCATTGACGAGCTCGACGGAGACCTTGCGGTCCACGCGCAGCACCGCGCCGTTGATGTAGACCCGTTCGCCTGCACGCAAGGATATCTTCATCAAAGTGCGTCTCGGATCAGGCGGTTGATTTCGATGAGCTGGATCACGTCATTCGACTTTTCTTCGCGAAGGCGGTCGGCTTCCTTGACCACCCACAGCCCGATCGAGATGATGTCGGCGCGCAGCTTTTCCGGAAGCCCGTTTTCCGGATGCGCGAGATCCTCAATGAAGATCGTCCACAGCCGCCGCACATAGAGCAGGCTCTCGACCAGATCCTCGAGGCTGAAGCGGTCCTCCTGGATCCGCTCGAGCCGGTCGATGCCGAGGCTGAGCGCCTGCCGCTCGCGGCCCCGCGCCTCATAGCCGCTCTCGTCGACGACCGATTCATAGGCTTCAAACGTCATCAGGACAACTCTGCGCAGGAGACCGAACAACAAGACAAGGGTTACGCGCCTTACGAAGGAGCTGGACTCAGAGATAGTTGATGAGGCTGATCTTCTGGAGCTGCGAGGTGAGCGCAAGTGCCGTCTGGATCTGCGTCTGCAAGGTGTTGACCCTCACGGAGGCTTCCGTCGGATCGACCTTCTCTATGCCGACGATCTGATTGTTCAGAATATCCTGCTGGGTCTTGAGCTTGTCGGTTGCGGAGGTGATCCGCTGCTGGACCGTACCGATGTCGCCGCCGAGGGTCGCAAGGTCAGTGATGGCGTTTCCGACAAGGCCGATGGCCTTGTCCACGACGACCTGGAACGTCGCTTGGTCCAGGTTCGCGTTCCCGAGATCCGCCATCATGGTGTAGGCCTCGGCGAGCTTGCGGAAGCCAGTCTGATTGGCGCTGACGGAGGTATCGGCGATCTCGGTCGTGGAGATACGGCTTTGCATGACCTGGTCGGTCGCCGATGACCAATTGGTGTTCCAGGCCGGGCTCGCGAACTCGGCATCGAAGGTGGTGTCGAGGAAGGTCTGCATCTGGGCCGGGGTAATGGTGTTCACGCTGGGCGATGATTGCGAGAAGCCGAAGGTCGCAAGGAAGTCGGCATCGACCTGGTTCTTGCTGGCCGAGCCCGCGGTGTAGGCCGTGATCGGCGTGTTCTGCGTGTTGATGCCCGCAAAGAGTGACGAGCCGTTATAGGAGACGTTCAGCGCGCCGATCAGATCCTGGAGGTTGGAGGACGCAGGCGGCAGGATGATCCGCCCGCCGCCGTCGGTGCTGCGCGCCGCGATCAGGTCCTTGAGGAAGTCCGTTGCGGTCGAACCAAGCTGGGTGATCCGGCTCTGCGTGATGTCCAGGCGTCCCGAGACCAGCCCGTTGGTATCGACGAGTTGATCGGCGAAGCTCAAATCCGCCCGCAGGGTGACGTCGCCTCCCGTCGTGGCGCCAAGCTCGAGGCCGACATCGGCGAAGCGGCCGGTGGTGGCTTCCTTCGAGGCCTTGGCCAGCGCGGCCTGATTGTTGGTGATCGAGGACCTCAACGACGAAGACAGCATCAAGGTCGAGATGTAGTTCGCGCTCATCATGACTTAATTTCCCACGGCAGCCAGCAGGCTCTGCAACATTTCGTCGACGGTCGAGATGATCTTCGACGAGGCCGAATAGGTGCGCTCGACCTGGAGCATCAACGACATCTCGTCGTCCATGTTGACGCCGCTGACGTTCGACAGCGCCGCGGTGCTGCGGTCGAGCAGCGTTTTCTGGTAGGTGACGTTGGAATCGGCGGTCTTGCGCTGGTTTTCGATCCAGCTCGTCGAAGACGACGCGAAGTCGATCAAGCTGCCGTTCGGCTTGCCTTGCGTGGTTGCATCGAACGGCTGCGACGCATCCATGGCGCCGATGAGCTGCTGCAGCCGGGTCGAGTAACCGCCATTGCCGGCGGTATTGTATTGGTATGCGACGTTGCCGCTGATCGCACCGTCGCGCAGCAGATTGGGATTGCCGCCCTGGGCCGGATCGACCGATGCAGCAACGGAAATCGTACCAGCGAGGCCCACCAAGACGGTGGCGCTCGCGGGCATTGCCGGCGCGCCGGGATAGGTGAAGAGACCGGGGACGTCGGGCAGCGTCGGAACAGGCGACTGGTCACTTTCCTTGAAGGCATCGACCAGGCCGCGCGCGATTTCGTCGAGCTGGCTCTGGTAAGTAACCGTATCATTGTCGCGCAGCTGGGCCAGGCCAGCAAGCTTGCCGGACTTGAGCGGCATCACTGAATTGGCGCCGGTCACCGGAACGCCGTCGATATAGACGGCATTGCCGGTGGTGCCGGCCGTATAGGCGTTCGTCGGCGCAAAGCTCACCGTGCGCGCTATCTTGTCGAACAGCACGACGCCGCTGTCGGTATAGAGCGCCGCGTCGCCGTTGGGACGGAGCGACATCGAGACCCCGACCTCCTGCGACATCTGCGAGACGATGCTGTCGCGCTGGTCGAGGTAGTCCGTGATGTCGTCGCCGGAGATCGTACCCTTCACGATCGCGGTGTTGACGGTCTGGAACTGGGAGAGCAACCGATTGATGTTTTGAACCGACGTTTGCATGTCGGCATCCGCGCCCTCGCGGGCCGACTGCACGGTCAGAGTCGCCTGATTGAGCGCGGTCGCCATGTCCTTGGCGGACGTCACCGCCGCCTGCGCCAGCGTGGTGTTATCCGGGGCGTTGGCATATTGCTGGAGCGCCTTCTTCAGCGCATTGAGCTGCGCCGTCGGCGACTGGTCGAGTTCCGGATCGTCCACCGTGGCAGATGCGATCTTCTGGAGACCGTCAAGGATCGCGCTCTGCTTGGCCGACGTCGAGGTTGCGGTCAAGACATTGTCGTAGAGCCCCGAGCTGGCGGCGCGCTGGATCGCCGCCACGTAAACGCCGGCCCCGGGGAAATTGTCCAATACGGCGATCTTGCGCGAATAGCCGGCGGCACTGGCACCGGCGATGTTGCGCGAGATCGTCGACGACTGGATGCCCGACGCCATGAGCGATGCGCGAGCGGAGTCGAGAGCAGCGGTAAGGGACATGGTCTACTCTTGGCCGGGACGAGTGCGGAAGGATTCAGCGCTTCAGGTTGACGACGACGTCGAGCAGGTCGGCGCCGGTCTGGAACGATTTCGAGTTCGCGGTGAAGCCGCGCTGTGCCTCGATCATCCCGGTGAGCTCGTCCGCGAGATCGACGTTGGAGTCTTCGAGCGCCTCAGACTGGATCGTGCCAAGCCCACCGGTGCCGGCATTCGCGGCCTGGGCGTTGCCCGAATTCTGGTTGGTCGAATAGACGTTGCCCGGCTCGGGCGTCAGATTATCGGGGCTCGCCACGTCGGCGAGCATGAGCGTGTAGAGCGTCAGCTGCTGACCGTTCTTGAGCACGGCGGTCACGTACCCGTTCTGGTCAACGTCGACCTTATCGATGGCCGACGGAACGCTACCGTTGACAGTGGCCTTGAAGCTGAAGTTGGTGCCGACCTGCGTCATGTTCGACAAGTCGAGGGTCACGGTCGCGCCGCCGGTGACCGGAAATGCAAGTGTCGTGGCGCTCGCTGCGGCCAGCGCGCCCTTTCCGGCCGTTGTCGTGTCGAAGGTATAAGTGCCGGTCGCGCCGAGCGTGGCGCCCGTCGTCGAGTTGTAGGCTTGGATTTGCCAGGTGTCCAAGCCCGCCGCTGTCGCGGTATGGGACATATAGAGATCGACCTTAACCGGCTGGCCGATATTGTCGTAGGCCACGATCGAGCTTTTCGACGAGTACGCGCCCGGGCCGGGCGGACCGGCAATGAGTGCCGCCGTCGGATCCAGATTGCCGGTGGTGAGCGTTCCCGCCGTCGATGGCACGGGCACCTGCGAGACCTGGGCGATGTTCACGATCTGCATTCCCGACAGGCTGTTCTGCGAGAAATTAGTCACCTTCCCCGGCTGGCCGAGGAGGTAGTAGCCGGCCGCATTGACCAGATTGCCTTGGCTGTCCGGGACGAACGAGCCGGCCCGCGTCAGGAACTGCTGCGTGTTGGTGGCGTCGGACACCACGAAGAAGCCGTTGCCTTGAACGGCAAGATCCGTGCTCGATGTGGTGAATTGCGTATGTCCGGCATCGCTGATGGCGTAGCGGACGGTGGTCTCGACGGCGCCGGAATCGTAATTGCCGGAGCCGCTCTTCAGGATCAGCGAGGAGAATTCGGTCGAAGCCCGCTTGTAGCCGGTGGTGTTGACGTTCGCGATGTTGTCCGAAACCGTCGACAGCTTGTTGGACTGCGCGGCCATCCCGGAAACGCCGGTACGCATAATGCCATAGAGGCTCATGGATTGGGCTCCTTAAGTAGGTTGTAATTACAATGATGGGTTTTGCTTGCGCGGGGCTGATGGAAAGGAACCATGCACAACTTCATGTCGTCAGCTCGTCTTGGGCTGACAGAACGAGCGCGCCTTGTCGGTCCACGCGCCGAAGCCGCTCGAGACAAGATGCGTGACGATGTGGCAGACGTAGCGCTTCTGCGCTGGCTGGTTGTTGGGGCCTGCATTGTAGCGGGCGACTGCCATGGTCCAGCTACCTTCGCGCTGCTTCAGCTCCTTCAGGAAGCGCGCGGCGTAGTCGACATTCCCTGCGGGATCGAACATCGCCCGGACCGAAGCGAACTTGTCGCCGTGATAGTAATGGTTGATCTGCATGCAGCCGAGGTCGATCAGCTTGATCCCCTTGGCTCGCATGGCTTCGAAGTTAGCGATCGCGTCGTTCATGTCCTTGGCGAATACGGTCTGTCCGTCTGCGCCGAGCGCGTAAGGATGAAGCGCGCCGCGCCGCCCGGTCTCGGTCAGGCCGACCGCGTAGAGAATGCCGAGCGGAATTCCGTGCTGCTGGGACGCACGCGCCATCTCGCGCTCGCACGGGCGCGAATTGTCGGTCGCAGCAGTCGCGGCGCCGGCGTTACAGATAAACAGGGCCGCGACGAATCTGCGGCCCCACGTCCTGATCATGACGCGTCTCCTGGTTGGACGGGCGCTCCTGTCGGGCCTGCTTGGCGCCGCCGTCGGCTTGTCCCGACGAATTGCTCGCACCGTCGAACGTGCCTTGCGACTGCGACGATGGCTGCTGCTGGCTCGAAAGCTGCGGCTGCGACTGGCCGGAGCCGCTCTGGAATCCATCCAGCGAGCCGTGCTGAACGGGCGCAATGTCGGCGACGTAGCCCGCCGACTGCATCAGGTCGCGGATCGAGTCGCGTTGCTGGTCCAGCATCTGGCTCGTGTCCTTGCGCGCGGCAGCGAGGTGGACGGACACCTCGTTGCCGACCAGACGAAGGCGCACGGTGACATTGCCGAGCGCGGGCGGCTCGAGATTGATGGTCAGGATCTTGAGCGGCTGATCGGGCGCATTGGCTTGGGACGCGGCAAGATCTGCAGCTGCGGACGCCGTCGGTGCCGGAGCTTCTTTCAGCTCAGTGATAACGGCGTTGGCAACCTGCTGCGGAGCGTTGAACTGCGCCGGCGGCAGATGGGTCTCCTGCTGGACCACGGTGACCTTGGTCGTCTCGGGCAATGCGTCCCGCGCCGAAGCCTTGGCGGCACGCTCGACATTAGCCGCGACGGCCTCGAAGCCGGGTGCCGTTGCCTTCAGCGATGGCTCACTGCCTTGTGGCGATGTCGCCTGGTCGGCAGCCATCGCGTGCGACGCCGCGCTCTGCGAATGCGGGGTGGTTGGAGCCGCGGGAGACGCGGACTCGGCTGTCGTCGCCTTCGCCGTGCCCATGGTCTGAACGTCGCGCTTTGTCGTGGAAGACCGCTCGTCGCGCCCGGACGCATCCTTCTTGTCGCCGGTCGGTGCTTGCATCTGCGGCATCACGACCGGCGGCCCGGCGACGATCTCCTGCCCCATAATCCCGGCAATGCTCGATCGGCTCTGGATGTCGGCCTGATCGGTAGGATCGAGGAATCCATGTTTCCCGGACGATTTCTCGGTGGGTTTTTCGTTCGATCCGGGCTCTTCGACTGCCGCGGCACGGTCGTGCACCGTGTCGTCGTTGGCGTCGTCCTTCCCGCTCTGGTGCGCCAGGCGCGTCCGCAGCGTTCCGGCTTTCACCGCCGTATCGCCGCCCTCGTCGTTGAGCGCCCGCTTCGCGAGACTCGAGACCGTGTGCAGCAGATCGTTGAAGGAGGAGTCCGCCTGCGCTTTCGCTCCGGCGCTCTTCCCGGAGCGCGATGTGCCCCGCATGTTGAGGCTTTCGGCGAGACTCGAAAAGACCTGTCCGGAGGTTCCACTGAGCTTCGTCATGGACGGCGATCCCTGGTGAGAAGTTCGAGCTCGCCGAGCTGCTTCTGCGCGCGCGTAAGCGTTGCGGTCGACGACGCGAGATCGAGACGCGCCGGCGTGACCGGAGGCTTGTCGGCTGCGGCGGAGGATCCGCCAGCGAACGGCTTGCGGACGTCGAGTGCGAGCTGCACCGTTGCATTGAGAAAGGGAATGTCGCGCTCGGGCAGCTTCGACCGGTCGAGCGCCTTCAACTCGGCGAGACCGCCGTCATATTCGCCGGCGAGCGCCCGCGACACGCCGCGGAACAAATGCGCCCGCTCGCGCTCCGCCGAGGCATCGGCGCTGAGCGTCAGGGCACGCTCGCCGGCAAGCCGGGTCACGGCCAGCCCTCCGCGCACCATCGCTGTGCGCGCGATGACGAGATAGAGCTTGAGGCGGCTCGCGCGGTCGATCTGCTCCAGCAGGGTGGTGATCCGCGCAAACCGACGCTCGTCGAGCGCGAGGCTCGATTGCGTCAGACCGGTGGAAAAACGCTGCCAAAAGTCTCCGGCATAGACCGAGTTGCGATAGTGCCTGATATAGGCCAGCGTCAGGAACTCGAACTTGTCGAAATCCTCGGCTTGCCCGACCAGCAGGATCTCGCGCCGCAGCGCGGCCTCCTCCACCAATGTGCCCGGCAAGAGCAGGCGCGCGTCATCCAGACGCTCGATGGCAAGCGATGCCTCGGCGCGTGCGAACAGCGCGCCCTGGACCAGCGCGAGCTGCCCGCCCAGGCCCGCCGGAACCGTCCGCGGCTTGACGTCCTTGAGCAGTTCGCGCGCTTCGTCCTGACGACCCTCGACATAGGCAAGCGCGCCATCGAACAGCCGTCCGTCGACGTTCAGCTTGTCGCGCGGCAGCTTGCGGATGATTTGCGGCGCGCCGCCGCTGAGCAGGTAGATGACAGCGGCCTGGCCGTTCTGCGAATTACTCCACACGCCCGGATCGGCGGCGAGAAATTTTTCGCCGATCTGCCGGATCAATGCGCTGTGACTGCCGTGCGCCGCGCTATCGCCGTTGGCGATGCCGTCCTGCACGGCCTGCAGCGCCCGAACGAGCTCATATGGCTCGCCCGATGCCGATGCTGGCGGGGGCGGCATCGGTGCCGGCTCGGCGAATGCGCCTGCCGCCGTGAACGGCAGCAGTATCAGCAGCGCGGCGCGGAGAAGAGGCCTGATCAAGGACGCTTCTCCCGGACCATGATCTCGATTCGGCGATTCTGCGCGGCCGCGGGATCGTTTTGAAGTTTCGGCCGCCGATCGGCATACCCCTCGACATGCTCGATCCGCTGCGCATCGACGCCGGAGCGGACCAGCATGTAATAGGCCATCTGCGCACGGGCCGTCGACAGCCGCCAGTTGTCGTAGGTCTCCGAACGATACGGCCGATTGTCGGTGTGGCCGCGGACGATGATCATGCCGGGACGCTTCGTCAGCAGCGGGCCGATCTTGTCGATCACACGGATGAGTTCGGGCCGCGGCTCAGCAGAGCCGACCGCGAACATGCCGAAGTTGGCATCGTCGGTCAGGCTGATCAGCAGGCCTTCCTCAACCTGACGCACCTCGGCCACCGGTCCGGCGCCAGCCTTGACGTCCGACAGCGCGTCCGCGATCGCCGACTGAAGCTGCTTGACCGCTAGCTGCTGGGCCTGAGCCGCGTCGCGCGGCTCGGATTCCTTCGCCGTGTCGTTTGGACGCGGCTGCGCGGCGGCATTGGCTTGATTACCAGCCTGGGCGCCCGGCTGCGCGCTTCCTTCGCGTGAGGCCTGCGATGGCGCGGGCCCCGGCGGCAGCAGAGGCGACAGGCTTGCTGACGGCGCGTCGGCATTCGGAGCCACGCTTCCGCCGGCATCGTCCTGCCTGGCTCGGCGCGCCTGCGGCTCGCCCTCGCCTGTGCCCGACGCAGTGTCGCGCGCGGACGCATTCGGCTTCAACTCGGGCTTGGGCTCGATGATACGATCGGCATCCTTGGATGCCTGCGGCGCAAGCTTCCAATAGCCGGGATCGAACGGATCGCGGTAGGCGTCGCCTCCCTTGAGGCCATCCTCTTCGGCGGACGTCAAAGCGCCGGCGCGCCGCTGGCCCGAGGCCTGGTTCGCGCTGCTGGCGATCTCGGCGAGCGTCGTATAGGGATCGCGGAACAGGACCTTCTCCTCGTAGAAGGGCGGCTTCTCGGCCGTCGGAGAGTCACCGCGACGTTCCTCGCTCGGTCCTCCCGGCTGGCGCCTGCCGTCCTGGCCGTCGAACGACGACGGCTCCTTCTTGGAGAGATCCTTCAGCCCCTTCGGGGCAGGTGCGTTCTCCGCGAGCTTGATCGGATTGAAATAGCTCGCGACCACCTGCTTCTGATCCTGGTTGAGCGCATTGATCAGCCACATCACCAGGAAGAACGCCATCATCGCGGTCATGAAGTCCGCATAGGCGATCTTCCAGACGCCGCCGTGCGGCTTCTCGTCGTCGAAGGCGCTCCGCCGGCGGATGATGACGAGTTCTGACTTGACCTCATTCATGACGGACTACCGGCGCGCCTCTTTCAGACGCTCGCTCCAGGCCGTGATCTGCGTCTCGATCACGGTCTGGTCGGCCACGACGCGAACCTCGAATGTATCGGCGGCCTCATATTCGATGCCGGTTCGCCGCGCCGTCCCGAGCTGCATCTTCACCAGGTCGAGCAGTTCGCTCGGGCCGGTGACCTTGAACACCGGCACCGGCGAATTGCCGGTCAGCGCCGCAATCTGCTCGACCAGCGATCCGATCGCCTTGTCGCGAACCGCGTCCGCGAGGAACGGCAGCAATATCCGCGCAACGGAGCTCGCGATGTTGCTCTCGATTTCGCGGCAAGCCGTGTCGAAGCCGCTGACGACCGCCACCGCCTGCTGGTCGGACCACTTGGCCCGCTCTTCACCGAGCCGGATCGCGCTGCGCACGCGTTCCTCGGCGATCCTGGACTCGCCTTCTGCGACGCCGGCCGCATGGCCGCGCCGAAAGGCATCGTCCAGGAGATTGGCCGCCGGGGCTTCCACCTTCGGCGCCGGAGGCGGCGACTGAAGCTGCGGCTGCGATTGCGGTTGCGAATGGGTCTGGGGCTGCGGCTGAGGCTCGCGCCGGGTTTCCTTCGGCCTCGTCAGCACATCCTGGATTTTGGGCGGCGGTGGAGGCGGAGGCGATTTGACCCGCCCGTTCGCGTCGAACTGCGTCAGGAGCTTTCCGATTGCCGCGTTCATGCCGCCTCCTCGCGTCGCATCCAGTCTTTAAGGATCGCTGCCGCCTGCATCTGATCGAGACGGACAATCTGCTCCAGCCGCTTCTGCGGCGTTCGCTGCATCTTGCCTTCGAGATCTTCGACCAGGTTGAGCTCGGCCTCTTCGCTGTCCGCCAATGCAAGGGCGCCTGCGGCCGACTCGAGCTGGGCGGCTTCCGCGGCCTCGGTCTGCTCCTGCGCCGCGCGATGGGTCAAAATGCCGTTGACCGCAGGACGAAGTCCGAACCACACCAGCATCGAAGCTACGGCCAGGATCGTGACTGCGTTGATGACGCTGCCGAGCTGCTTGTTGATCATCTCGACGAAGCTGATCGGCGGCACCGGCGCCAGTTCGCGCGAGCCTTCGATGAAATCGACGGCCGTCACCTGGATCTGGTCGCCGCGCGCCTTGTCCAGGCCGCCGGCCGTGGCTGCGAGTTGGCTGATCTCGGCGAGCTTGCTGTCGACGATGGCCTGGTTGCTCTTGTCGCCGAGGTCGGCAATGAGCCGCCCGCGGTTCACCAGCACGGCAATGAACAGCTTCTTCACCGAATAGCCGTCGCTCACCGTCGTCGTGGTCTTGGAAGAGACCTCGAAATTGGTGACGTCCTCGCGGCGAGTCTTGTCTTCGCTGGAATTCTTGGTGCCGCCGGCGTTCACCTGCTGGTCGGGAAGATTTTGCTGCACCGTGGTCGGCTGCGAACGGTCCGCGTTCTGTGACTTCTCGTTCTCGCGGACGTTCCGGACCGAGCGCTCGGCGCGGCTTTCGGGATCGTAGACGGTCTCGTTGGTCTGCCGCTTGTCGGTGGAGAGCTGCGATGCAACGCTCACTTCGAAATTGTCGAGGCCCAGATACGGCGTCAGCGCCTTGCGGATGTTCTCCTGAACCATTCCGCCGACCGTCTTCTGCAGGCTCGCCATCTTGGTCGGAGCGGCAGTGGCCTCGTCCTCTTCGGCAAGCAGCATCGAACCGTCGGCGTCCAGCACCGTGACCTTGTCGCGACTCATGCCCGGAATGGCCGCCGCGACGAGATGACGGATCGACTGCGCCGTGCGCGCCTCGATCGCGCCGTCGGTACGCAGCACGACCGATGCCGAAGGCGGCTGCTGCGTCGCGCGGAACGACCCGCGCACCGGCATCACGATGTGCACCCGCGCCGCCTTCACGCCCTTCATCAACTGCACCGTGCGGGCGATCTCGCCTTCGAGCGCCCGGAGCTTGGTGACCTCCTGCATGAATGAGGTCAGACCGAGCGAGCCGATCTTATCGAACAGCTCGTAGCCGGAATTGGCGCTGGTCGGCAGCCCCTTCTCGGCGAGCAGCATCCGCGCCTGCATGGTCTGGCTCGGACGCACCGAGACCGCGTCGCCGGCGGTGTTGACGTCGAAGGTGATGTTCTGCTCGCGCAGCGCTGCACCCATGCGTGTCACGTCTTCGCGGGAAAGGCCGGTATAGAGCGTTTCGAATTCAGGCCGGCTCAGATAATAGGCGCCGCCCACGACGGTGACGAGAACGGCGAAACCGATCAATCCCAAGGCCATCAGGCGTCGCGGCCCAAGCTCCAGCAGATTGTTGAGCAGTTGCTGTATCTGCGCACGACTGAACAGCATGTGACCTCATACCAATGCGAACGTAGAGGACACTCTGCTGCCAACCTTGTCTGAAGGTTGCGCGAGACCACGAATGTGTCGGTTCGCCGGCGAGGCGTTGCAATTTTACAAGAGACTGAGTGACGCAATTGCGCGGGTCGGCGACAAGCGGACGGCCGGTCGCATCGCGGTGCGATCGGCGACGGCGTGTTGCCTGGAATGTGGCCTCAGAAAATCGATGTGGGCACGTCGTGTGCCGTCGGATCCGCCGCTCACGGCGGAGACCGTGCTCCCTGAGGAGCACGGTCGTTTTCGAAGCCGTGGCTTAGCGGAACAGCGACAGGATGCTCTGGCTGTTCTGGTTGGCGATCGAGAGCGCCTGAACACCGAGCTGCTGCTGGGTCTGGAGCGCCTGAAGGCGGGTCGATTCCGCGTTCATGTCGGCGTCGACGAGCTGGCCGATACCGCGGTCCACGGAGTCCATCAGGGTCTTGACGAATTCCGTGTTGGTCGCGAGTCGGTTCTTGACGGCACCGAGGTTGGCGGCGGCCGACGCCACCGAGTTGATCCCGGCGGTGACCTGCGCGATGTAGCCATCGAGCGTGGTCTGGTCAGCGGCCGAGTCGGTCAGCACGGAGATGCTCATCGTGTTGATCGACGGAGAGGTCGAACCGGCCGTGTCGAGAATGCCGGTCTGCGTCGAGGTGTAGAGCGAGTAGTTCGCGGTCGTCACGGTGATGGAGCCGATGGTGGGCGTACCGCCGACACGCGAGTACGACGACACCAGGTTGAACGTCGTCGGCGTGGTGCCGGTCGTCGTGCTCAACCAGTTGATACCGTTGAAGGTCGCCGAGCTGGCCTTGAGCTTCATGTCCTGCTGGATCTGGGTGATGTCGGCCTGGATCTTGGTGCGGTCGATACCGGCGGTCTTGGCTTCGACCAGCAGCGCCTGGAGCTTGGTCAGGCCGGAGTCCTTGTCGCCGATGACCGAGGTCAGAGCGGTATATTCGGTGTCGACGGTCGCAGCCGACAGACCGAGCGAGTCGGAGACCGCGGAGAGCGCGGCATTGTCGGAGCGCATCGACGTCGCGATCGACCAATAGGCAGCGTTGTCCGAGGCCGTGGACACGCGCATACCGGTCGAGATCCGGTTCTGCGTGGTCGCGAGCTGCGAGCTGACGTTGCGAAGGGTCTGCAGCGCGGTCATTGCAGACGAGTTGGTGAGGAGGCTAGAACCCATTTTGATGTCCCTTTGGAGATTGAATTAAATTTGGGGACATACCGGACTTACACCGGTACGGCAGGGCGGCGTCATGCCTTTGGGCTGCGCAAAAGCGTCAGGCCCAACCTGTCGTAACGGCGACGATAGCCCGCGAAGCTTGTGCGGGGCTTGTGGCTCTGTGTCTTTGCCGCAACAAGGCGGCCGAAATTGCGGCGCGCGACGTCACGCCAAAATGAAAGGGCCGCGCTTCGCAAGAAGCGCGGCCCTTCCCGGATGGTTCGGGGTTTAGCGGAACAGCGACAGGATGCTCTGGCTGCTGTTGTTGGCGATCGAGAGCGCCTGAACACCGAGCTGCTGCTGGACCTGGAGGGCCGACAGGCGGGTGGACTCCTGGTTCATGTCGGCGTCGACGAGCTGACCGATACCGCGGTCCACGGAGTCCATCAGCGACTTCACGAAGTCCGTGTTGGTCGAGAGCCGGTTCTTGACGGCACCGAGATTGGCGGCAGCCGAGGCCACCGAGTTGATGCCAGCGGTGACCTGCGCGATGTAGCCGTCGAGCGTGGTCTGGTCAGCGGCCGAGTCGGTCAACGCGGAGATGCTCATCGTGTTGATCGACGGGGCGGTCGAACCGGCCGTGTCGAGAATGCCGGTCTGCGTCGAGGTGTAGAGCGAGTAGTTGGCGGTCGTCACGGTGATGGAGCCGATGGTGGGCGTACCGCCGACACGCGAGTACGACGACACCAGGCTGAAGGTCGTCGGCGTTGTGGCGGACGTGCTCAACCAGTTGATGCCGTTGAAGGTCGCCGCACTGGCTGTCGCCTTCATCTGCTGCTGGATCTGGGTGACGTCGGCCTGGATCTTGCTGCGGTCGATACCGGCGGTCTTGGCTTCGACCAGCAGGGACTGGAGCTTGGTCAGGCCGGAGTCCTTGTCGCCGATGACCGTGGTCAGAGCGGTATATTCGGTGTCGACGGTCGCGGCCGACAGACCGAGCGAGTCGGAGACCGCCGAGAGCGCGGCGTTGTCGGCGCGCATCGAGGTCGCGATCGACCAGTAGGCAGCGTTGTCCGAAGCGGTCGAGACGCGCTGGCCGGTGGAGATGCGGGTCTGCGTGGTGGAGAGCTGCGAGCTCACAGACCGCAAGGTCTGGAGTGCGGTCATGGCGGTCGAGTTCGTAAGCAGGCTTGACATTGCGAATGTCCCTTTATGTACGCGTTACATTTTCACGAGGGGACATACCGGGCTTTCACCGGTACGGAGGGGCGGCATCATGCCTTTGGACTGATGTGGGTGGGGTCCAACCCGCCGTGACGCATTGCTAGCACGCCGAATCTTGCGCGCGGATTAAGATCGGCTTGAATTGCGCTGTAAAATCAGTTGGTTAACAGTACCTATTGCTAACCATAGTCCGGTACTTCTCGCTAACCATAACGCCCCCTCTGGCGCTCGTTGCCGTTACGAGAACGAGCGCACCAGCCCGGAGGCAAGCAGGTTCCAGCCGTCGATCAGCACGAAGAACAGCATCTTGAACGGAAGTGCGAGGATGGTCGGCGGCATCATCATCATGCCCATCGACATGGTCAGCGTCGCCACGATCATGTCGATGACGAGGAACGGCAGGATGATGAGAAATCCGATCTCGAACGAACGTCTGAGCTCGGAAATCATGAAGGCCGGAATGATGACGCGCATGTCGACGCGTTTGTCGTCGAATTTCCTGCGGAAGCTCTCCGCGGCGAGCGATTCGAAGGTCTGCAGATCTTTGTCGCGAACATGAGCCAGCATGAATTCGCGGAACGGATCGGTGATCTTCAGATAGGCGTCTTCCTCCGAGATCTCGTTCTTCATCAGCGGCTGGATGCCGGTTTCCCAGGCGCGGTCGAAGGTCGGCGCCATCACGTAGAAGGTCATGAACAGCGCGAGGCTGATCAGCACCAGATTGGCCGGCGTGGTCTGAAGTCCGAGACCGGCGCGCAGGAACGACAGCGCCACCGCAAACCGCGTGAAGCTAGTCACCATGATGAGCAGTCCCGGCGCCACGGAGAGTACCGTGATCACCGCCATCAACTGGATGATCCGGCCACTGGTCGAGCCGTTGCCCGGCGGCAGCAGCGAATTGAGGTCCGGAATCTGGGCCAGTGCCACTTCGGGCAGCACGACCAGGAGCAACGCAAGCAGCAGGACTCTCAGTTTCACTGAATCACCAACGTCTCAATGATCAATTCGCGGATCTTGCCCGAGGAGCGGATGTTGGCGCGCTCGGTCAGGTCGTCGCGCAGGTGCTGAAGCCCGCGCGATCCCTCGAACTGCGCCACCGTCGCCGACCGTAGATAGGTGACAATGTCCTCGCTGATATGGGCCGCCAGGATGCCGGCATCCTCGTCGCTCATGCTGTCGGTCACCATGGAGGCTTCGATGCGGGCCCAGTTGTTGGCCGGCGCGCCGAGATTGGTCACGATCGGCGACAGCTTCCTGAGCCGCGCGCTGCCGGCGTAGCTCGAGGCAAGAGGCGGCGGCGTGGCGGTTTTCTTCGCATCGGCGACGCGCTCGGCGGCCGCAAACAGATGCAGGCCGGCAAGCGCGCCCGCGCCGATCGCGATCAGGGTCAACACCACGATGGCCGCAATCAGGCGCATGACGTCCCCTGCCCTTTTGACGCGGCCCGACGGTCGCGCATCTCAGAACGGTGCCACGGCGTCATAGATCCGATGTCCCCATCCAGGCTGCTGCACGTCCGAGAGATTTCCCCGACCGCCATAGGCCACGCGCGCCTCGGCGATCTTCTCGTAGGAGATCGTGTTGGTTCGCGAGATATCGCGTGGACGCACGATGCCGCCGACGTTGAGCACGCGCATTTCCGTATTGACCTTGAACTCCTGCGAGCCGCTGATCATCATATTTCCGTTCGGCAACACGTCGGTTACGATGGCTGCGATCGACAGTTTGATATCCTCTGTGCGGTCGATCTGGCCGTTGCCCTTGATCTGGGTGTTGGTGTTGAGGTTGGCGCTCGTCGAGCCCTTGTCCTGCCATCCCGCGACGTCCATCAACCAGTCGAGCCCGAACTTGATCTGCGAATCGCGCGAGCGACCCGTCTTGTTGTCGAGCTTGGCCTTGTCCTGCATCGAGATGATCACCGTCACGACGTCGCCGACGCGCCGGGCGCGGGGATCGCGGTAGAGGTCGGTGCCGTCGTCCCAGGTCGAGCGATAGCTGACGGGCGAGTGCATGCGGGGCGTCACGGGAATCGGATCGGCCTGCGTCCTCAGGCCGCTTCCGACCGGCGACAATCGCGGGCCAGTCAGGACCTCGGCCGGATCAGTGACGCATCCGGCAAGCGATAACAGCGAGAGGATGAGGATCAGATTCTTCATCTATTTGGTCTTTCCGTCATCCACGCGACGCATCCCGCCGAGTAGATCGGCGAGGTGCGCCGCGCGCCCCGTCTCCATCTCGTTGAAGATTGCGCTCGAGCTCCTCGGGCTGAGCTTTGCGAGCACGGCCGCAGCCGTCTCGTCCGCCATCCCGGCGATCTGGGTTGCGGCGGCGTCCGGCTTCATGCGTGAGTAGATCTCGACGACGCTCGCTTCGGCCTTCTTCAGGAAGTCGTCCCGCAACGCCATCCACTTCTCATATTCCGCGCGCTTGGCCTCAACCTCGGCGATCCGCTCGCGAAGCTGGTTCTCGGCCTTCTCCAGCTCCTTGAGCTGCCAGGCCAGCCTTGCATCGACGGCGGGGTCGGCGACATTGCTGCAGAACAGGGCGATCTCGTTGTCCGCGGTTGCAGCGGCCTGGGGCGGCACCGGCTTCGGCGGCGCCGTGACGCTACCGGGCTTGGCGGGTCGCGGCGCGGCTGTGGGTGCCGGCGCGGGCTTCTCGGAGGCCGGCACGGCACCCGTGGTCGCCGGTCCCGAATCTTCGGCTGCCCACGCCGTCGCCCGCATCGACGCATTGTCGCTCGGGATCGATGAGATCGGCTTCTGCGGGCCAGGCGCGCGGGCGCGCGCGAAGGACAGCAGGTTGAGCGGCTTCGACGGCTTGGCCTCATCCAGCGCCAGAATGGGCGAAGCGCTCGCGAGCGCGGAGGCCGCGACCAAGAGGAGGAGTTTGGCTTTATGATCCAGCTTCAACATCGGCCCGCGTACGATTCTCGGTCGAGAGAGCATTGAGCGACCAAGCTTGCACGGCGCTTACGCGTCATTGCACGATGACATCCGCCTGGAGGGCGCCGGCCGTCTTGATCGCCTGGAGAATCGCGATGATGCCGGATGGTTTCAGGCCGATCTGGTTCAGGCCGCGCACCAGACGCTGGAGATCGACGCCGCTCAGGATCGCCACCTGCGATCCGGCCTCGTTGGCCTCGACCACGGTCTGGGGCACGACCACCGTCTGCCCTTTCGAGAAGGGCGCCGGTTGCGACACCACGGGAAGCTCGGTGACGCGGACCGTCAGATTGCCGTGCGTCACGGCAACGGTCGATATCCGTACGTCGCGTCCGATCACCACCGTGCCGGTACGTTCGTTGATCACGACCCGCGCCGGCGTGTCCGGCTCGACCGTCAGCTCGCCGATTTCGGCGAGAAAGCGAACCGGTCCGATATGGCGCGGCTTCGACAGCACGATGGTACGGTAGTCGCGCTCGAAGGCGATCTGCGCCCGATAACGGCCGCCGGCATAGCGGTTGATCGCGTCGAGGATTCGCGTTGCGGTGACGAAGTCGGGGTTCTTGAGCTCCAGCACAAGATACTCCATTTCATGGAGACTACCCTGCACTTCGCGCTCGACCAGAGCGCCATTCGGGATACGGCCCGCGGTCGGCGTGCCCTGGCTGACGTTCTGGGCCTGGCCTCCGACGCTGTAGCCGGCGACCGTGACCGCGCCTTGCGCCACTGCATAGACCGCTCCGTCCGCCGCGCGCAGCGACGTCATCACCAGCGTGCCGCCGAGCAGCGAGGTCGCATCGCCGAGCGACGACACCGTCACGTCCATGCGCTCGCCGGCACCGATCGAGGGCTGCAGGTCCGCGGTCACCATCACGGCCGCGACGTTGCGCGTGCGCAGCGTCGTCGGCCGCGGCGGATTGTTGGTGCTGGTGGTCTCGTTCCTGACATTGATGCCCATGTTCTCGAGCATCGATTGCAGGGACTGCTCCGTGAACGGAGCATTGCGGAGCGTGTCGCCGGTGCCGTTCAGGCCGATGACGAGGCCGTAGCCGACGATCTGGTTTTCGCGCAATCCCTTGATGTCCGCGATGTCCTTGATGCGGACGGCGGCCTGGGCGCTGACGGCGGAAACGAGCAGGACGAGCGCGAGCAGGACTCTGGTCATGACCCGTCCACGACCTTGACGGTGCCGTCCGGCTGAACGACGCCCCTGATGATCACACCCGTATCGGTGTTTCGTATCGGGATGAGCGCGCCGGGCGCGCCCGACTGCATCGCGGCGCCGTAGGTCACGATCGACAGGCCGCTGTCTTCGACCACGACCTTGACCATCGCGCCGCGGGCGACCGTCCAGGGATCCTCCACCGAGTTGGTCGGGATCGGCTGGCCGGGGAGCAGCGCGCGGCGCGCCATGCGGCCGACCAGGACCTGGCGTCCTTCGATGAACATGGCGACGCCGAGCACGTTCGGCGCAAAGGCGCGCTCGGTGATCACGTCGTCCCGGATCAGCTCGCCGGCGCGGATCGGGACGGCCGGCACAGGGAGCCGCTTCTCCTCGGCCGCGGCGAGACGCGCCGAGACGAGAACCAGCAGCACGGCGGCCAACCCGCGCATGATCGAGCCCATCCTGTTCAACATGGATACACCGGAACTAGCGCATGCCCTTCGAGACCGTCTGGGCCATTTCATCCGAGGCCTGGATGACCTTGGCATTCATTTCGTAGGCGCGCTGGGCAGAGATCAACTCGGTGATTTCCTTGACCGGGTCGACGTTCGAGGCCTCGAGATATTGCTGGTTGATCTTGCCGTAGCCGGAATCGCCGGGCAGCCCGACGACCGGCGTGCCGGACGCCGTGGTCTCGCGATAGAGATTGCTGCCCAGCGGTTCAAGGCCGGCCTCGTTGGCGAAATTGGCGAGATTGAGCTGGCCGATTTGCCTCGGGTTCACTTCCGTATCCAGCTTGGCAAACACCTGTCCGGTCTGGTTGACCGTGACCTGGACCGTTCCCTGCGGCACCGTGATGGCGGGATCCAGCAGATAGCCGTCGGTCGTGACGAGCTGGCTGTTGGCATTGGTGTTGAACGAGCCCGCACGGGTATACTGCACCTCGTTATTCGGGCCGAGCACCTGAAACCAACCGCGGCCGTTGATCGCCATGTCGTATGGATTGCCGGTCTGTGTGAGCGCACCCTGGATGTGCAGCTTGCGGATCGCCGCCGACTTGACGCCGAGGCCGAGATTGGCGCCTTCCGGGATCGGCGACGAGCCGCTGGTGTTGGCAACCCCCTGCATGCGGTCCATCTGGTAGAACAGATCGGTGAATTCGGCACGCGCCCGCTTGTACGAGGTCGAGTTGATGTTGGCGATGTTGTTGGCGATGACTTCGATGTTGGTCTGCTGGGCGTTCATGCCCGTGGCCGCGATGGCAAGCGATTTCACAGCGTCACTCCTTGATCAGATCGACATCCGAACGACTTCTTGGTAGGCCTGCACGACCTTGTCGCGAACTGCGACCGCCGTCTGCAAGGCCTGCTCGGCCGACATCAGCGCCTCCACGACGCGCCGCGTCGATTCTTTGCCTTGCATCGCCGAGACCGAGGCGGCCTCGCCCGCCTTCAGCGTCCCGATCGCGTCCGTGGTCACTTGCTTCATGACCGATTCGAATCCGACGTCGCCGCCGGACTGGATCGCGGGCGCCGCCGTCGACGAGATCGCCTGCGCCTCGGTCGCGCGGCTCGCCGCCTGCGCAGTTGAGATCGCGGTCGATGAAATTGCCTCAAGCATTGTCAGCTCCTCAGCAGGTCGATGGTCATGCCCAGCATCGACCTCACCTGTTTCACGACCTGGAGATTGGCTTCATAGGAGCGGTTGACTTCCCGCATGTCCGCCATCTCGATCATCATGTTGACGTTCGGCAGCTTGACGTAGCCGGCCTTGTCGGCGGCGGGATGCCCCGGCTCGTACTCCACGCGGTATGGCGTGGTGTCGACCCCGATTTCCTTGACCTTCGCCAGCTGAGCGCCCGAGGCGCGGTCCATCGCGGCATCGAAGGTGATCGTCTTGCGTTGATAGGGATCGGCGCCGGCGGCGCGCCCCGTCGACGTCGCGTTGGCGAGGTTCTCCGAGACGATGCGCATGCGCGTCGACTGCGCTTCGAGCCCGGAGCTCGCGACCGTCAACGAGGATTGCAATGAGTCCAGCATGTCAGTTCACCTCAGGTCTTCGCGCTCGACAGCAGCATGCGGTGAAACGACCGCACGATGGCCGAGTTCATCGAGTAGTCGCGACTGACGTCGCTGCCCTTGATCATTTCCTGCTCGAGACTGACGGAGTTGCCGGAGTGAACCACGTCCCAGCTGTCCTTCTTCGCGGTCGCCCGGGTGTCGCTCTCGGCAGCAGAGAGCTGCATGTGCGACGGCGACGTAGTCGCCAGTCTCACCGGCGTGCTGTCGAGCACCTTGTTGAAGGGCTCGACGTCGCGCGCCTTGAAGCCCGGCGTGTTGGCGTTGGCGACGTTGGTTGCGATCGTCGATTGGCGGAGCTCGAGGTATCGCGCCTGCGACGATGCGAGTTCGAAGAGATAGAGCGGTCCCACGGCAGCACCATTCTGGTTCAGACGGTGTAACCTTAGGGTCGCAAGCTTTCGTCAGGCTGATGGAAGGGACGCCGTCCTCGGAATTCTACTGGACCTTCTCGGACCGCGGCGTCTGCTTGGATTGCAGGAAGTAGATGATCTCGGCGACCGGCCGGAAGAACTCCGCCGGAATCACCTGATCGACCTGAACCGCCTCGTAGAGCGCGCGCGCCAGCGCCTTGTTCTCGATCACCGGAATCCGGTTCTGCTCGGCGACTTCGCGGATCTTCAGCGCAATCACGTCCATGCCCTTCGCCACGACGATCGGTGCCGGATTTTCCTCGCGATTGTAGCGCAGCGCGATCGCGAAGTGCGTGGGGTTCGCGATCACCAGCGTCGCCCGCGATGCGGAAGCGATCATGCGCTGGCGCGAGCGGTCGCGCGCCAGCGAACGCAGGCGCGCCTTGATCAGCGGATCGCCTTCGGCCTGCTTGTGCTCGTCCTTGATCTCCTGCCGCGTCATGCGCAGCTCGCGCCGCCAGTGGAAGCGCGCCCAGGCCAGATCGACCGCGACCAGGACGATGGTCGCGATGCAGATCGCCGAGACGATTCGCATGGCGATGTTGAGAATCATTTCCGGCAGCGCGACCGGATCGGTGTACATCGCCTCGAACGCCTTCGCTTCCGACGAGCGCAGCACGAACGCGACGACGACGGTGACCGCGGCGAGCTTGAACAGCGACTTGGCGAACTCGACGAGGCCCTGCGATCCAAACAGCCGGCTCCAGCCGCTGAGCGGAGAGATTCGCGACAGGTCCGGCGTGATGCGATGGAGCACCAGGCTGGGAGCATTTTGCAACAGCGAGGCTGCCAGCCCGAACGCCGCCAGGGTGACGACCAGCGGCGTCAGGAACCGCAGTGCCTGAAGCCCGACCACGATGAGGAGATTCTGGGCGTCGGCCCCGGTGCTGAGAGGGAAGCCGTCGGGATCATCGAGAAAGCCCGTCAGCATCGGCGTCAATTGCTGAACGCCCTGGCCGATCAGGAACGCCTGGATCACCATCAGCGCAGCCATCGAGGCGAAGATGGAAGCCTCCCGAGAGACCGGGATTTTGCCCTGTTCGAGCGCATCGCGGACTTTTTTCTCGGTCGGCTCTTCTGTCTTGCTCTCCTGATCGGTTGTTTCTGCCATGCCCGTTCAGCGGTCAGCGGAAGACCAGCTCATCCTCCTGCTCGGGGTTGAGCTCGATTTCGCCCTTTTCCGCGAGGTCAAGCGCGAGGTCGGTGATCACGCGCCGCGCCTCCAGCACGTCGCGCTGGTTCGACGGTTCGCCGATGGCGAGTTCGTGCTCGACGACCCGGCGGACGCGCGAGGCGACCGAGGACAGGATCATCTCGCGGAAGTGCTTGTCGGTGCCCTTCAGCGCGATGACGATGCGATCGGTCGGCACCTGGTCGAAGATCATGGTGCGCGCCTTCGGCGTCAGGTTGGTCACGTCGTCGAAGGTGAAGAGCAGCTCCTTCAGCACTTCGGCCGACTTCGGCCGCTTCTCCGACAGGCTCTTGAGCATGTCCTCGATGTGTCCGCGCTCCATCTTGTTGATGATGTCGGCAACGCGGGCATAGGTGTCCGCGCCGAGGTTGCGGGCGAAGTTCAGCGTCAGATCCTCATGCAGCGTCTTCTCGAGGACCCTCATGGCGTCGTCGACGATCGGCTTGAGGCTGAGCACGCGCCGCATCAGCTCGTTGCGCAGACTCGACGGCAGCTGGCTCATGACCTTGGCCGCGCAGGACGGCTTGACCTTGGACAGGATGAGCGCCGCGGTCTGCGGATGCTCCTTGGAGAGGTAGCTTGCCAGCGAGTTTTCCGACACCGACGAAACGCGATCCCACACGGACCGACTCGAATTGCCGAGCAGGTCCGACATGATGGCCGAGACCTGGTCGGCCGGGAGCACGTCGCCGAGCACGGCTTCCAGGCCACCGAGGGTGCCGAGAATGTTGGCGCCCATCGAGAATTGCTGGGCGAACTCCTCGACGATCGCTTCCAGTTCCTGCGCCGTGATCGGCCGCAGCTCGGCCGCTGCCTTGGTGACGGTGCGGATATCCTGCGGCTCGAACTGCGCGAGCACGCTGGCGGCCGCCTGCCGGCCCATGGCGAGCAGGAGTGCCGCGACCTTCTCCGTTCCGCCCAGCGTGGCGACGCCTCGCTGCTTGATGGGAGCCATGCCGACCTGTGCCGCCATGGTCAGGTATCACCCTGTCCCAACGGCCCGACAATTTCGGTGAGCGAGACGCCGAAGCGGGAATTGTCTTCTTCGACCACGACCACCTCGCCGCGGGCGACGACGCGGCCGTTGACCACGACGTCGACGGGTTCGCCGACCCGATGGTCGAGCGGAACCACCGCGCCGCGGCCGAGCTTCATCAGGTTCGCCACCGGAATGGTCGCCGATCCCAGCACCACCTGCATGGTCACGGGAATGCGCAGGATGGCATCGACATTGGCGAACTTGCCGGTCTCCTCCGCGGTGCGCGCGGCGATCTCCGCCAACCGCTCCAGCGGAGATGTTTCGGTATGCCCCTCGTCGGCCGCCGATGCTGACTCATAGTCGAAGGATTGCGCCATCTGGTATCGCCTCTTGGTATTTCCGCTCCCGGAGCGCCGTGACGTTCCGATCGTATTTATTCCGCCGGCTTCGGCTTTAATGCTTGTTCACGTCGGCGCCGCCCGCGGTCGCCGCGGATGCCAGCCCGCTCCTGGCATCAAGCGCCGCGATCGCCTCGTGGGCCTGATCGATCTTCGTGCTCAGCACGTTGGCGAGCCGCCCGAGATTTGCGGTGGAATCATGCGCCGCGGTAATGACCGTGTCGAAGGCGCCTGCCGTCTCCTGGACGATGGTCGAGAACTCGCCCTGGTAGCTGCGCAACCGCGCCAGTTCGCGATGCATCCGGGTCACCCGCATGCTGGTGAAGGCGAGCGCAATCAGCAGCACGGCATCAACGAGATAGGATATCATCGACGAACTCCCGTTTCTGATCGACGGGATCTGCCACCTGCATGGCGTAATAGCCATCAAGCTGGCCGATCTGACACCAGAACAGCACCTGGTTGTTGCTCTCGAGTCGAGCCAGCGTACGCGGCGTGGCTTCGAGCTCGAGCACCTGGCCGACCTGGAACTTCAAGACGTCGCCGAGCGAAATCATCTTCTCGTCCAGCACGGCGCTCAGCGTCACCTCGGTGCGGTGAACCTCGGTCTCCATCTGCTCGCGCCAGCGCGGATCGGCCGCGCGGCCGTCGCTGACGACGACGGTCGCAAGCTTCTGCCTCAGCGGGTTGAGCGCGGAGTGCGGAATGATGAGGAACATCTGACCGCCGCGGTAGAGCGCCTGCAGCATGATGTTCGCGCAGATCGACATGTTGCCGCTCCGCCCGATCGCCAGCGACGCCATGGCGGTCTCGACCCGCTCCACGCGGAAGGTGACGTTGGAGGTGCCGGCGAAGGAGGATTGCAGCGCCTTGGCGAACCGCTCGAAAAGCGCCTGGACCAGGCGGATCTCGATGTTCGAGAAGCTGCGCTCGACGTCGAGCGGCGGTTCGGCGCCATCGGAGCCGAACATCGCCTCGACCATGGTGAACACGAAGTCGCGGTCCAGCATGATGATGATGCGGGAGTCCCACTGCTCGGCATAGAGCACGGCCGCAACCGCGTTGGCCTCGTAGTCCTTGATGATGTCGCCGACACGATCGTTGGTGATGCCGTTGACCGAGAAATAGCATGGCGTTCCGGCTATCGGCTGCAGGCTGTCCGTGCACGATGCCGCCATGCGATCGAAGATCACATTGAGCATCGGCATGCGCTCGATCGAGATGCCGGCGGCGTCCAGCAGATAGTTCGGCAGCGGCTTGCGCTGATCGACGTCGAGGGCTTCCATCATGATGCGCGCGCAGCTTTCGGTTCAACCTCGGCCACGACAGCCTTGGGTCCCGCGATCGTCTCGTTCTCGACGACGTCGATCGAGGGCCGTTCGGGGCTCGCGATCATCTTGCGGCCGTGCTCGACGGCGATCTGCGGCATGGCGCCGTTCATGAACGCCAGCAGCGTTTGCTTGACGATGATGTAGGGCCGGCAACGCTTTTCGCGCGTCATCTTCACCTTCATCGCGAAGGGCGAAATGATGCCGTAGGACAGGAAAATGCCGGCGAAGGTGCCGACGAGGGCGGCGCCGATGAAGCCGCCCAGCAGCTTCGGCGACTGGTCGAGCGCGCCCATGGCCTTGATGACGCCGAGCACCGCGGCGACGATGCCGAGCGCGGGCAGCGCTTCCGAGACCACCACCAGCGCATGGTAGGGCGCCAGCTTGCTCTTCACGATGGTGTGGATCTCCTCGTCCATCAGCGCTTCGATCTCGTGCGTTCGCGCGTTACCCATGATGATGAGACGGACGTAGTCGCAGATGAACTGGAGCAGCGATGGATCTCCGAGCACGCTCGGGAACGCCTTGAAGATCTCGGAGGACGCGGGATCGTCGATATGCGCCTCGACCTCGTTGCGGCCCTTGCCCCGCAGCTCCCGCATCAGCGCGTGCAGCGCGCCGAGCAGATCGAGATAGTAGCGTTGACCGGGCACCGCCCCCGTCACCGCCTGCACGCAGGCAAGCCCGGTATCCGCGACCGTCTTCCAGGGATTGGCCATGATGAAGGTGCCGGCCGCGGTGCCCATGATGATCACGAACTCCCACGGCTGCATCAGCACGCCCAGATGCCCGCCCATGGCGGCAAATCCGCCCAGCAGTGCCGCTACCGTGATGACGATCCCCACGAAACTGCCCAACGCGCCGCTCCATCACCGATCCCATCGGGAATATCTAGTCGGCGAGCCTTGCGCGAGGCTGGCTTCCCCCTCGCCAGCCTCGCGCAAGCGATTCACGGCAGCTTGGGACGACGTCGCGAAAGCGGCCAGAGGGGCGCGGGTCATGCTATCCACCATCGCGGACTACACCAGACTGACCAAGGACATGGGCAAGTCGCTGACACAGGTCGCGACGCAGCCGGACGTCAGCCGCGACACCGATTACTTCCTCAGCCACATCGGCAACGTGAAGACCATCGACGACTTCCTGAAGGACTATCGCCTCTATTCCTACGCGATGAAGGCATATGGCCTCAGCGATATGGCCTACGCCAAGGCGTTCATGCGCAAGGTTCTGACCGAGGGTATCGCCGACAACAAGACCTTCGCCAACAAGCTGACCGACACCCGCTACCGGCAATTCGCCGCCGCGTTCAATTTCGCCGCCCTCGGCGACAAGGCGACCCAAACCGCCGCGGCCACGACCGGCACGGCGACCCAATACGTCACGCAGACGATGGAGGAGAAGGCCGGCGACCAGAACGAGGGCCTGCGGCTGGCGCTCTATTTCACGCGCAAGGCTTCCACGATCACCAATTCCTACCAGATCCTCGCGGACAAGGCGATGACACAAGTGGTCCAGACGGCGCTCGGCCTGCCGTCGACGATCAGCTCGGCTGATATCGATGCCCAGGCCAAGATGATCACGAGCAAGATCAAGCTCACCGATTTCCAGGATCCGGCCAAGGTCACCAAATTCGTGCAGCGCTTCGCGGCGATGTGGGATGCGACCCAGGCCCAGAGCGACACCTCGACCAACCCGGCGCTGGTCCTGGTCCGCGGCGCCGCACCGTCGATCGGCATGGATACCAACGTGCTCACGACACTTCAGAACATCAAGTTCAACAGGTAAGTCATGCAATCGGCCCTCTATGTAGGATTGTCGGCGCAGGTCGCCCTCGAAAAACGCCTCCAGACGATCGCCAACAACGTCGCCAACGTCAACACGGCGGCGTTCCGCACCGACGTGGTGAAGTTCGAGACGGTGTTGTCCAAGGCGGGCGCGAACCCGGTCGCCTTCTCCTCGCCCGGCGACAACATCATCTCGCGCGAAATGGGTAGCATCACCGAGAGCGGCAACCCGCTCGACGTCGCCGTGGTCGGACAGGGCTGGATCGCCTTCGCCGGTCCGAACGGCACGGTCTATACGCGCGACGGCCGACTCCAGATCGCCGCCAACGGCGACCTTCAGACCGTGTCCGGCTTCCCCGTCATCGATTCCGGCGGCGCCCAGATCACCCTCGATCCGAACGGCGGACCGGTCTCGATCGCGCGCAGCGGCGCGATCACCCAGGACAACAACGAGATCGGCACCATCGGCCTGTTCAACATTCCCGCCGACGCCAATCTCGACCGCTACGGCAATTCGGGCGTCACGCCCAACCGGCCTGCGACCGCCATCGCCGACTTCTCCCGCGACGGCTTCAAGCAGGGCTATGTCGAGGGCTCGGGCGCCAATCCGATGATGGAATTGACGAAGCTGATCGCGGCCTCGCGCGCCTTCGACGGCACCAATTCGATGATCGAGGGCACTGAGAGCTCGCTCCAGAACGCAATCCGGACGCTGGGCGAACCCGGCAAATAGACTGCGCCCCGCGCGCAATGAGGTTGGACGGTTTCCTTGAACGCTCTTCGGCAACTTGAGTGGGCGCTGCTGGAGCTTCAGCAGAGCACTCCCCTGGCAAGCGTCAGCGGCGCGATCTCCGAGATCGCGTCGACGCATTTCCGTGTCTCCGGCCTGTCGCGCTTCGTCAGGCTCGGCGAACTGATCGGCGTCAACTCCGGCGGCAAGCCCCAGATCGGCGAGGTGGTGCGGATCGACAGCGAGGGCATCATCGCCAAGCCGTTCGACCGGCAGTTCGCCGGCGGCCTCGGCTCGGTCGCCTACCGGATGCCTCCGCTGTCCTTCGCGCCGGATCCAAGCTGGAAGGGCCGCGTCATCAACGCGCTCGGGGCGCCGCTGGACGGACAGGGCCCTCTCACCCCCGGATCGCGTCCGGTCTCGGCCGAGGCGGAGGCGCCTTCGGCCATGAAGCGCGCGCGGGTCCACAAGCCGCTGCGCACCGGCGTACGCGTCATCGACCTGTTCGCCCCGATCTGTGCCGGCCAGCGCGTCGGCATCTTTGCCGGTTCCGGCGTCGGTAAATCGACACTGCTTGCGATGCTCGCCCGCAGTCAGGGTTTTGACACCGTCGTGCTGGCCCTGGTCGGCGAGCGCGGCCGCGAGGTGCGCGAGTTCATCGAGGACGTGCTGGGCGCCGATCGTCACCGCGCCGTCACGATCGTGTCGACGGGAGACGAGAGCCCGATGATGCGGCGACTGGCGCCGAAGACGGCCATGGCGGTCGCCGAATATTTCCGAGACCGGGGCGAATCGGTCCTGCTCATGGTCGATTCGATCACCCGGTTCGCCCACGCCGCCCGTGAAGTCGCGCTCGCCGCCGGTGAGCCCGCAGTCGCGCGCGGCTACGCGCCCACCGTCTTCACCGATCTGCCGCGCCTTCTGGAGCGCGCCGGACCCGGCGAGGAGGGGTCCGGCACGATCACCGGGATTTTCTCCGTGCTGGTGGACGGCGACGATCACAACGAGCCTATCGCCGATACCATCCGCAGCACACTCGATGGGCACATCGTGCTCTCCAGGCACATCGCCGACCAGGCGCGTTATCCCGCGGTGGACGTTCTGGGTTCGGTCTCGCGCCTTGCCCATAACGTCTGGGACCCCGAAGAGCGCGAATTGGTGAGCAAGCTGCGCGCCATGATCGCCAAATACGAGGACACGCGCGACCTTCGCCTGATGGGCGGATACCAGGCGGGACGTGATTCGGGTCTCGACCAGGCGGTCGACATGGTTCCGAGAATCTACGGCGCGATGCGGCAGGACGCCTCGGCTCCGCCAAGTGCCGATCCGTTCCGCGAGCTGCGGGACATGCTCAAGGGCGACTAGCAAGTCTCAGATTGAGTCGGCGCGCGAGGCGCCACGCGATCGAACCTTGCTCGTTGTTTTCGACAGGCGATTGCGCATGTCGCCACGCTTACAGCGCATGCGCCTGCGCGGCCGTCTCAAGTTTCCGCCGCGATCTTCTCCACCGTTCGGGTGAGGCAGCCGCGCGAATGCGACTGAACGGCGATTCGTTGATCCGGCTGGAACAACCGCCGCGTGCAATTCCTGTGAGTTCCCCCGGACAATTCTTGGCAGAACGCACAAGTTGTGGATGACATGTCGATGCACATCCTCGTCCTGCACAGGCTTCGATCAACTTGCATCAACCACAGCCAACAACGGGCCGTGCAATAAAACCGTCACATAGTCGCGTGCATGTTGCTCGTGGGACAGGGTATTGCGTTCACCATCATGTGTCCCGAAGAGCGAGATTGTCTTGAACGTTACATTCGCCTGCGACGACATCCAGTCTCCGCGAGGGTCTCTACTTGATTTTGTTGAGAAGCTCATTCATCGTTTCGTCGAAGATAAGAAACGTCTGCGTGTGACTTGAACCTTAGGGGCTTCGGTTGAACTACTCCGATCCATCGTCTGCTGGCGACGGCTATTCGGGCTCCCGTGCGACGACGCCGCGAATGGCATACCATCAGCAACACCGCTTCCCGCGCCATAGTTTGCATTGCCCATCGGTCCAGGTCGGGCGCCGGGCAGTCCGTGCCTTCATGCGAGAGAAGAGCACGGGGCATGTGTCGGACATTGCCGGTGGTCCGGCTTCTCGCAAACGACTCATGCGCGACGGCGGAAGGCGGCTCCGGGGCGCCGCAGACGTTATTCCCGGGGCAAGGTAGGAATTCATGCCATTGGCAAGAGAAGCCGTCGAGCTGCTGGTTCAGGCGGCGAGGGCTTGGTATTTCGAAGGCAATCAGCATGGGTTGCGCGACCGGGAATGGATGGCGCTGCGCTTTCTCGGCCGTGCCAACAGGTTTTCGCGCACACCGTCCGCGCTCGCCGGCTTCATCGGCGCCACCAGGGCGACTGCATCGCAGATCGTGAAGACGCTGGAGAGCAAGTCCTTCCTGGTGCGAAAGCCGTCGCACGAAGACAAGCGTTCTGTCGTGCTGCACGTCACTGCGCAGGGCGAAAAGTGCCTGAACCAGCACGATCCGATCAATCACGTGCTGAACGCCGTCACCGCGCTCGGACCCGACGAGTGCGTCAGGCTGCGCGATTCGCTGCGCCAGATCCTCAATCACCTCGACGCGGCACATCAGCGGCTCGATGCCAGCATCTGCCGGGACTGCATGTTTCTCGCCGAACGCGGGCCGGGTACCGGCAAGGGTCGCACAACGGCCGAATTCATGTGCCGACTGTATCGCGCGCCGGTTTCGCTGGAGGAGACCGAGCTGCTCTGCACCAGTTTCGAGCGCACCCGCGACCGTCCCAGGATCGAAGAGCATCTCGACCGCGCGCGTGTGGCGAACCAGGGGTGAGGCACGCGTCTTTCCGGGCGCGGATTCTGCGCTGAACTTGCGGAAGATTGCGCAGCGTTGGCGAGAACGAAATGTGGCGCACACGCCGTCAAACCGTCATTGCGAGCGCAGCGAAGCAATCCAGGATCCCTCCGCGGTAAGACTCTGGATTGCTTCGCTGCGCTCGCAATGACGGAGCATGAGGCGGCATCGCCTTCCTCCAGTGCAGACTCAACTTGAAGACACGCCTTCGCATTCTCGCGGCGCATTCGCCCGAGCTTTGCTTGGTCACTCCACCCTCTTGTCCAAGAGGGCGCAGGGAAGGCCGGGTGCCGGCTGGCACCCGCGGTCCGCTGCGCGAAAATGTAGCGCAAGGAAACCGCACAGCAGCATACAGGTGTAGCCAATCACTCGGCCTTCCCTGCGCGATGGTTGGACGGCTTATGCCGTGCT
>NZ_JBVVOS010000025.1:0-128293 GCF_055807515.1 Bradyrhizobium sp. Kon69
GCCGACGTCTTCACCGACCTCGTCGAGCTGCAGTCCAAGCTCGGTCGCGACCCGTCCGAACGCCCCGCCCCGCGTGATCGTGAAGCGCGTGGACACATGCCAAAATTCTTGCAGGAGCCGAAGGGAAACGACCCACACGACTAGACCCTGAAGGCGGCGCCCGCATTCCGCAAGTGCGGATGGGCCGGTGGCATTTGTCGCTTTGAGATATCTTCGCAATGGCTCGATATCGCCTGCGTGAAAGGGGCGGCATCCGGCATCATATTTTGCTGGCAAAGCGAACCTGCTGTGGCTCTGAAGAACCCCGACGCAATTGCCGTCATCGTGACCGCCCTCCGGCTTACTCACGGCGACGAAGCTGCGCGAGCCATGCTGATCGGCGGCATGAGCTTGGCCGCCTGACAGAGGCGACATTCTCCGCACCGGTCGAGCGACGCGATGCCGTTCGATTTGCCACCTCGAACGTCCGCCAGCCGCTCGAATTCTAATCCTCCGGCGCGTTCCTTCAGCTCAGAATTTCAACTCTCAGGCAGGGCATGCACCTGTAGGCATAGGCGGCGGCGGGCAGGTTTGCAATTGCCGGCAGCGACGCGAGAAACTCCATTGGACGCTGACATCTGTTGCAAATGAGGGTTGGTGCCTTGTCCGTGCCACCGCCTTGCGCCATTGCTGGTCCGCCAAAAGGTGAGAACGGTAATTCCAATGGCCGGCGTTTACACCTCCGGACGACTACCGGGAGGCCTTATCGAAAATAGGCCCCGCCAGCGTGAGCCGCTATTGCTGCTGAACCGAGACTCAGTTTTGATTTCCATCGTTGCGGCCAAATTGCCTGCGGGAGGCGATCGTGAACGGCGAAGCCGGATGCACCGTTTGTAGCCAAGCTCGACTGCTCAAAGCTGTTTTCCCCGTCACCAAAGGCTACGAACTGAAGCGTTATGAATGCGCTAGTTGCGGCAGCGATCTGTGGCTAGTTACGAGAGTGTCCCGATCATCAACGCCTAAGCAGCAAAGCGGAAGATCCCGACGAAGTACGCGGCTCAAGACCATCGAAGCGGCCTTGAAAGGCGCCGCTCGTGCCGCAGCTAATCAAAAACCGAAAGCCCCGCCAGCGTGACTGGTCCCCGCAGCTTTTCCATTTCTGTACGATCAGCCGCGGCGTTCCGATTGCCACTGGAGAATGAGATTTCCCGCTCACCCGCGGAGCGGCCGCGACAGGGCACCATTATGATACCGATCGCTCAGACCTCCCTTGGCGGTGTCAATTAACTCGCCGCCATGCCGACCTGCACCGGGGAACCGACCCCGACCTCGCACGAAGCCATTTCCCGGCCCCGCGAAATCTTGCTGAAACAGAGGGGGTCGAAAGTGGCGGCATCGAACACGGGGATGCCACATGCTAGTCCTGATGAACCTGATCTGGCGTCGCCTTGCCTACACCATGCTGACTGGTATGCGGTCTAAGCTTGTGCGCCAATGACGAGAAGGGCGGCCGCGTAAGAAGGCATCCGTGCCGCGTCATGGACGGTCCGCCAGCCCGCCCCGGAGCCTCCCCCTGGGCGCCAGGATTCAAGGAGCCGGCGGGCTCCCTACCAAAGGGTATCCGTTAGGCTGGTAGCATCGAAGCCGCGACATTCGGGGCGATGCCACCCACTTCCACAGGCGCGCATTTCAGTGTGTGACTTAGCTTTCGGTCAGTTTTGCCAAAAAGCGGCCCCAGGACGGGAAAGACCTGAAGCCGAATACGTTCCCTGGCCGCGCCGGGCCGATTGACGCTCGCCGCCACGACACTTGGATACCGGCATGCGGCATGCAGAAGGCACCTTCAGTGTGATGCGCGAGATGGGCCTACGCGAATGTCCTGGTCCACTGCCATTGCGGCCATCACGTTGCTCTAAGGGCCGATCGTTGGGCGGGACGACGTTCGCTTCTCTGAGGTCGAGCCGCGGTTTGTGTGCGCCGGATACGGCAACCGAGGGGCTGGGGTCAGACCGATTTCAGCAGCCGCAAGCCGCAGCCCCAAGCGCTCGCTAGGTAACCCGTATTTTTCCCAAAAACAAGGCGCCGCCAGCTTGCGCAATGCGCGTTTACGCACTCGCGGCCCGACGCGTCCTTGTCCGGTAAGACGCGCCGGGCCTAACCATTCCCTGCTTTCCCCGTAAGGTTTGGCTGAGCCAGCATAGAGCGATTCTACAGGCGACTTATACGTCTACGTCTCTGTGCAGCGCTCCTCTCGCTTCGGAGCAAAAATCCCATGTCTCGGGCCACACGTTTGACGGACGCGATATACCTTCCAAGCTCGGTTGCGATTTCACCCGCGGTCGAGCCAACGTTGACCATTTTGATCAGCATCTGTACCTCGCCCTTGGTCCACTGCTTAGGTTTGTGGTTTCGCACGCGCCAAGCTCCAGTTCGCTCGGAGCGGAGATTAGCAGAATTGTTCCACTTCTGGAACGAAATGCCCACTGCGTGGATTTCGGTTCCACCGAATTTGTATTTGCAAACGAGACGAAGCTGGGGCAGAATTTTGGCTTCATATTTCACTTGGTTCTTTTAACCCGGCTGCATTGACCACGCGGGGCCGCAGCGATTTAACCTCCCGCTGCGGCCTTCGCCGTATGGCCGCCAGCGTGACCGGCGGTGGCCGGCGGTGGGTCGTCCGAAGATAGCCGCTCGAAGCGACTGCTTAGCTTTGCTTCCCGTGCATGCAGGCGATCACGAACTCCCGCTTTGCGCGACCTTGTCCCTTTCCTCTTCCGCCCGCACTCGAAAACCCACGTTCGGTGGCGAGCTGCTGGCATTTTTCCAATTTTTGCGGGTTGCGAGGCGCGCCCTGCTGAGCCTGTACAGCGCCTGCGACCAAAGCCAGAGCAAAGGAAGCAAATAAGATCGGCCTAATCATTCTGCGAACTCCCTACCTGCAGTTGATCAAATCGCTATAAGAAAATAGTGGCCTGCCTCGGCATCAATCAAGCGAGCAGAAGACCATAAATCGTCCCTTGGATTGTAGCATGGCAATGCTGGCATGAGCCGGCGGGCTTTGGGGTATATTTTAAAAGCGAACTGAACCTTCACACCGCGCGCCTATACTGACGAGTATCCGGGATTTTGCTAATCCCTTCCCGGGGCTGGACGGATATCAAGCCGCCGGGACAAGGTATTGTCTGCCCGGCGGCTCTATTCTGCCGGCTCAGGGGAGCACCTGCCTGAACCCACTACGATAAGCGGTAGCTCGCCCGCGTTCCGAGCTAACTAGGAATCGACAATTTGCGAGATTCCTAAGATGCCAGCTTTGCTGGCGGCATCCCGCTCGTCGATATAATGGTCTGGCCATTATCCGCCCCGCAGCCGTGCGGAATGGCTGGCCGACATGTGACCTGCAGCATCCAATGCCTAAACGGCCATTGCGATCGCAGGGTCGACGTGCGGCTCGACACACTACTGCAAGCTCAGCCGTGGTCGCGAGTCGGCTTGCGTCTCGTCTGCTCAGCATGCGGCGCCGCAGGATCTGTGCATATCTCCCAAACTGGCATGACAGTCGCGGGCAAGTCAGGCCAAGCATGGGCCGCTTGAGGTTTTGATTCCAGCGATGAAGCACGTCACCGAGCGCCGTTTTGCCAATCCGGAAGCCGCCGCGCGTCAGCTCGTTCAGCTGGCTTCGAGAATCGAGGCGGTACAGGACGGCAGAATCCATATCGAGAAGATCAACTACCCATTCCTATACACGCTTAAGGCAAGCGGGGCAGAGTTCGGCGCCGGCATCAGGTGCGCTGTCGAGAAGGGCTGGCTGGAGCTGCACGAGAGCGGTACCTACGTGCGGCTGCTTAGGCCGAGCGAGGATTTGCTGGCGAAGGAATGACGTGGTCCGTTTGACGAGTCGATCGCGCTGCCAGACGGCTTCCTGAGCTTGCATCAGCAGCCTGCCAAGAAGAGAACACGCCGCGCCTGAATAGCGAGCCGCGATGGTGGCGGTAATCCTCATGGCAGGCGGCGGCCCGACGATGTGCGCTCGTATTGGCGTCATGCGCGCTGCACAATCTGCTCCGCTATCAAAAGCCCCGCGCTTAACTTGCGTGAAGGCACCCTTGCGGCGCGCGTTGTATCCACCCGAATGCCGGGGGACCGAATCAATGCTGAAGCGAGTGGCCAGAGCCGAGCAGCATCCACGCTGCGAGAACTGCGACGTGCCAACAATCCTGAGAACCTTCGTTCTCGACACCCAATCCGGTCGCGAAGTCGGGGTGTACCAATGCCCCAACTGCGCCAAGCTGCACTGGAAAGAGTGACGCAAATCAGGACGAAGCGCGCGACCCTAATTAGCTGGTGAGGTGAGGCGCTGCGATCAGCTCGGCTTCGCTCCACGTTCGAATTCAACCGTCAGATTTTTTAGCGAGACCTTGACGGCGAACCCAGCATCGAGCCAAGCGCGTGCTTGACTGTGACCCGCGCGGACGTTCTCGTTGCTCCACCACGAGGTGAACTTTCGAGCCGACGCCGGGAGCTTGCGTCCTAGGACGTCCTCGATTTCGGCGAACGTTAGCCGAACGATCGGTCCACGCTCATTCGACAGCCGAACATGCAGCGGGTGGTAAATGGAATTTCTAGGGTTCATGGCCTCAACACCGCAAATGTAAAGCCCTCATCATAGAACATCCGCGCGGCGCTGCACTGATCGCAGACCGCCTGGACCTCGCAATAGCGGCAGTGCCTGCGGCTGAGCAGGCGCCCGCCCAATCAAGGCGGCCTTACTCGTTCTCGGTTTGGGAAATTGCGCGTTCCAGTTCGGCTGCCAAGATCGTGTAGTGCGCGACGACCCTCGCGAAGGCTTCGCGCTTGATGACGGACTTTGCGGCGTCTCTCAATTGCTCGCACTTCACGATCTGCTCGCGGAGTGTCGCAAGATGTTCGAGCATGTCTTTCATCGCGTTCCCCAACGGGAACGCTAATGGCAAAGTCGGAAACCTGCAATCGGCCTCAGTGCTCGGGCCGGCCGAGCTTTCGACGCGACTGTGCCAGCTGCTTGTCGAGCTGCTCCTCGACGAACAACAGGACGAGGCGTCGAGTGTCCCTGTCGGTGATGTTCTGAAAGGCTTTGATCAGGCGCAGCATCTGCAGATCTTCAACTGGTTGGGTCATGGCAAAGACCTCATCGGAAAAGCGGCACATTAAATTATGTTTAAATATGCCGCTATTATTGCCGAAAAGGAACATGGAACTTGATTGAAAGTTAAACACCGCCGGCTCGCCGCCCAGAGCTGGCGGAGCGGCCCCGGCCACCCTCAAGGAGCCCCCCTGAAGCCGGGGCCGTGTCTCTTTAGATGGAGGGAGTAGTTAGCTTTGCTCGATGTTTCGTGCGGCCAATTCCTGGTCCAGCTGCTTCAAGCGAACGAGTAGATTTTCAACGATCTCCATGCAGTCAGAATGCCTCAACGAATGCACGCCACGCGCCTCGAGCTCGCGCTCCAATATTGTAGCCACTATGCTTTGGATGCTCACTAATCCCCCGCAGGAAAACATTTGCGCCGCCAGATACGGCTCAACAAAGAATTGGGTTCACTCAGGGGAAAGGCCGCAGCCTGGTTCCAGCCCCACTGCGGCCATCCCGGGCAACTGCAAATAGCTTGGTACTCAAATCTCGCCGGTGTTCCGACAGTAGAACACCCCGTTCCGAAAATGGACTCCGTACAACTACCGGTGGCACCTTGTCACATTAGAGCGAACATGGCACGGCTTGGCTTCCAGCCCCCAATGCTCCCGGCTGCCGATTCAAATGCGGATCAGAGCGCCGGAGCCTCGAAAATGAAGGTCGCAGGAACGGCTAAAGGGCTGCTCCTGCGACCGACGCCGCGACGTTCCGCACGGCTCCGGCGTGCTAGCATAGCGACCGACCAGCGTGAACCGGTGGGACCCGATTTGAGGACCCGCCAGCTTCAGCCAGCCCCGGCGGGTCACCCCACACCTTGACTGTTAAGCCTGTGCCGATTGTGAAATAGATCATATTGCGAGCCAGATATGCTGCGATACGATCATCGCACCGGGGCTGGCTGATATTTCACTTAGTCCTTTTCACCCGGACCTTTCGACCGCGCTGGCCGCAGCAGCAGTCCCGTGCTGCGGCCTTCGTGTTCACGGCGCTTAGCGCGATCAATCTGGCCGCCGTACTTGTACCAATGACTTCGGCGTCCTGTGCCATTGGAGAAGATTGTGTCCAAACAAAAAAATTGCCTGATCGTTCGTGCTGCAGGAAGACAACTGGACCTATTACGCGGCGAAGCCTCCCGCATCGCGAAAGGCAGTAACGTCGATTGGTGGATCGATCAGGCGGAGGTCGGCACTCGCTTCTGCTTCGAGGATACAAAAGCAAAGGAGTCATTCGCTCTGGCTTGTGACAACTTCGGTATTCCCTGCCAAGACGGCTAGCCCGCAGTCGATGCTGTGAGCCGGCGGCGGGACCGCGCACCATCATAGAAGTCCAGCGCTAATGCGGCCCCGTGCCCGAAGGGCCGGACCTGACCCCAAGCTGTGTTTCGGCATGGATGCCGCCAGGGGGTCCCCAGTCGAACGCCGATTGACACGGTAAGCCAGACCTGTCGACGAAAGCAGAAGAAAGAACCCTTTGAGATTTGAGCCCTTCAGTCTCTCTGGCCATCGTGAACACTGATTAGGAACTCCCGTGCCTTGCGACGATTGCCTGTCCAAGTATGGAAGGAAAGAGCATGGTCCGGACGTCGATAATCGTTGCAGTAGCCTCGTTAGTACTTTCCGCAGGCGCATTCGCTCAAGGTGGCGGTGGGGGCGGAGGTGGTGGCGGCGGCGCCGGTGGTGGCGCAGGCGGTGGCGGCTCTTCGGCCAGTTCCGGGGCTTCCAACGGCGGATCGTCTTCGAGCGCGACCGGTCAGACCGGAGCTGGCAACCAATCCCCTACAACTGGCGGAGCCGGCCAGACCACGACCGGAAGCGGCGTCAACCAATCGTCTGCAGGCAACAGCGCCTCAAGCACGACGAAAAGCACGGACCCCAACGCGCCAGGAGGCTTGCCTGCAAACGCACAAGCTAGGCGTAACGCAGGTGCGGGCACCGCCCCGAACGGGTTGCCAATAGGCTCGCCCGGATCAGGGATAGGCTCGCCTGAACACCCTATCGGTTCACGCCGTTGAGCTCGCACCATCGGATCATGGTGAACGCAGCCATGGCGCCTTCACGCCGGCGAACATCATGAGCGCAACGCGTCAACCGCGTGCGCTACTACGATCAGCACGCTTATGGCGATGAGGAGGATTAGTAGCCAAGTGATCACGTTCGTCTCCAGGCTATGGAGTTGAACGCCCACACTCTGCACAGTCAAAGATAACCGGCCGAATCTCCTAATTCGGCCCAAGGGTGATGATTCTCAGCAACGGATGCGTCAACAGTCGGCCCTATCGGAATGCCACGAAGATAAGAACCGCAACAACGCACACCGAGAGTGAGAGTAAGTAAATACCCACGGCAATCCCTCGACTCGATGGAACCAAGATCGAATTCGGAGCCTGATCTCCCCTTCTCGCGACGCCCCGCCCCAAACTGACATTGCTCTAAAAACAAGCCGCAGCGTGTACCTGCGGGTCTCAACTCAGTTTGCGGCGTTGCTCGTCAAGGGTTGCGCGCTGCTGATCGATTTCCTCTTGGACCAGTCGCCAAGTTTCCTCAGCGCGCGACGGTCTGGGCTTCGGCTTGGGAGGTTCGCTCTCGCTCATGGGTAATCTGTCCGACGCTACGGCGCCTGGCTAGTAGCCCACAATGACTGCGGTTCAGCATGGTTCGGCTAAGGCTGCCAACCGATATTGAGAAGAAAGAGGCGGGCAACTTCGGCGGCCGGACGTGCTGCTAGGAGCAAGGGGCTCCGGACATTTTTTGACGGGGAGTGCACGATGTCATCATCCTTTTCTTCCCGGCCGTGCTCTTGACAGGTGGGTTCGCTGCTGCTGGCGATTTTGTAGCACCGCTAACTGTTTGCGCCTTTGCTGCTGGTGAAAAGGCAATAGCGAGCGCAGCAATAGCTATGATTGAAAGTAAACGGTTCATCTAACGCTCCTTTGGTTGCAATCACGACATACAACCACGAGCACGGTTAAAGGTCGAGAACGCGGTACTAAATTCTTTCGATGCACAGTAGCTCAGCATCGCTCAAGAGAAAGGGGGCGCAGACAGCGTGGGCTGCTCAAACCACCAGCCAACATTGCGTCAGAAAACCTGACCAGTATTGTTCGATACAGGCGTAATACCTGTGGTCGGATAAAGTCGGGAGGACTTCAGCTGCACCCCGAAAGCCGCGTTGTAGGGGCAGAAACTCCAAAGGGTTCAGTGAGGCCCTGAAGACGCTTATATCGACATCATCGGCATCCAAAGCACCGAGCCGTCAACTGCCGAGCAGCCGCGCCTTGGCTTGATCAATTGCTTCTCGCAGCTGGTCGAGACCCTCCATGAGCGCCGCCGCGATATCACAGGCCGCTTAGGCCTGCTTGGCTGGCGGAAGGCGTGCAATAGCAGCCTTGGCTGCATCGACAGTGCTGACGATCCGGCCGTCAAGGTGGGCAAAGAATTCTTCATGGGGCCCACCATCGCAGTCATTATGCATCTTCGATCTCTCTTGCAAAACCGCAGCTTTTCTCGCGAGTGCGCTCCCCAGCCTCTCCCGCTGATTGAACAATTCCTTCTCGACGCAGCGACGCCCGCGAGATTGTGCTCCGCCAATCTTGCGGCAGCGCGCTCAGCTCAGCTAGGACAAGTCCAGCAAAATTCTTCGAGAACAGCCCAACCTGTCTGCATGTCGATTAACCGCCCCTCATCGTCCGCGATCTTGATCATGAGGTGACCGCTTTTCAACTCTCGGTATCGACTTTCGGCTCGGTGCGCACGGATCGGCGGGCCGGAGCCCCCACCCAGGCCAAATATGCAGCGCGGGCAACGTTGGCGTCGATTGAGCTGCTGCCGGTTTGATGGACGCCGGCGCGCTTTTCGTCAGCCGCCAGTCCGCCGTCTTGCCGGCGCAGACGTTCGACGCCGTCCGCGTATGTTTCGCCCTTTTGAAGGAGATGCAACAACCGTGGTCACCATGCCGCGTGCACGAATACATCAGCGCCGATCACTGGCGGGACGAAGTTCGCTTGTCCGATATCGAGCCGAGGTTGGTGTGCGCCGGATGGGACAACCGGGGGCTCAGGCCAGATCGGATTCAGCAGCGGCGAGCCTCCGCAATTCGCAACCTCGAACTCTTCGTTAGACTCCAAAGCCTGTTTGCGGGTTGCCTTGCAGGCCAGCCATGCCTACTCTCTGCCTAGGAAAAAGTGGCAATGGTCAACAGGTCTGACTAGGGTGGCAAAGGCATGAGGAAGGATAACCCTCAGCCTTTGGGAGAAGTGCGCCCAAGGCCCCAGTCCCAGCCAGCCCCGGACTGGGGCCGCTCTGTGCCACTCAGGATTCAACATTGGCCACAAAGGAGGTGTCGCTCATCGCAGACACCCAAGTCCACCCGAAGCTCTAAGGTAAAGTGAGCGCACAATTCCGCTGCCGGGGCTGGCTCCTTTTATAATTGTGAATTTAAACCCGGCTTTTTTGCAGCGCGGGCCGCAGCGATTTAACCTCCCGCTGCGGCCTTTGCAGCATCCCACCAGCTTGAGCCGGCCTTTCTGACCCACGACGAAGCCATTATCGCCAATCGGCGAAATCTCCCTGAAACAGGGAAGGTCGAACCTCCGCTCATTAACGAGGGGAGTTCAAAATGATTACGCTCAAAGCAATTGCGCTTGTTGTTGGTGGCGGGTTTATCTTCGCGACGTATTCGGGGGAGCTGGGCGCTGACGTGGTTCTCGCTATTGTAGCCTGCCTCTCATAACGAGAAGGCCCACCGACGTGAACCGGCGGGTATTGAACCTTCCAACCTTCCGTCCAATCAAGGAGGAGGCTGGCCATGAGTGCGGTTCAGGTGGGCGACATTATCGCTTTAGACGTAGCGCTCGGCTACGCTTTAGCCCGGTGGGGATATGGATCTTTAGACGGGCCTGTGTAGCGATCTCGCCACAGCTTTTGGTTAAACGTGATGCTCAATTCTCCGACTAGGCACAGGAGGGCTTAATGTCCATCGATCGCTCACAAACAATAGAGTGGAACGGTGAGGTTCTAACCGGGTGGATTATCGTGGACGGTCTTTCGAGAAAGGTCGCTGCGGACCGCAAAACGATTCACAACCATGCCCCGGGTTTTAGCGACGCTCTCAGTTGGGAAATCGACCGATTTTGCGGTGAGATCTTCGAGAAGATGATGCCGTATTTCCGGGCAACCGCCCTTGGGCGCTAAGGCAAGCCCGCCCGCGTGTACCGGCGGGGCTTTGTATTTTTTTATCGAGGACCTGAACCTTCACACTCCCTCCCTACACCCATGAGTATCCGGGGTTTTTTGCTAATCCCAATCTCAGGGCTGGACTGAAACAAACGTCGCCGGGCCGAAGGTATTGTGTGCCCGGCGGCGCATTTGTTTGGACTAGGCTCAGGCCGATGCAGCCGCTGACCCAGTTCAGAAGCAACGGCGGGCGAGCCGTAGCTGTGCCCGCATGGGCAGAAGCTGAATCAGGCGCATTCCAATTTCTCGTTAATCAGATCCAGGCGTGCGCTGATCAAGCACTACCTAGTGCATCCCATCGATGACGGTGTCCGCATCGGGCCCGGCGAGGACAATAGCAAGCAAGCTGGTGAGGTTCTTCGGTTCTTCAGTTCTTCGCTTCCCTTAGGAGATCTAGGGGTGCCCTGGGTCATGCCGTCACCCCTTGCTGCCAGTGCTGCGCGCCGATCTGCTCCAGCGGCCCGTCATGGTTACAATCCCGCTCTCGGCATAGTCCTGCTCCAGATCGCGCCGGCCACCGGAGGCCCACCGGGTTTGATCGCCGCCGCCGGATCACAGCTGCCGAGTGATGGCCCGTCTTCGAGGTCATTCTCTGCCGGGTCGTCGTCTCCGCCCGAGGCGTCGTCCTCCAGGTCGGCCGAAATGTCCTCCTCCAGCTCAGTCATGACGTAAGGGTCGGACTGGTCGAGGAAGGCGATCAGCCGGTGATCTCCGCTGCAGCCTCTTTTCTAAGCCTGGCGAGGTCGCTGAGAGCCCTTGCGCGCTCCTGCTTTGGATACCGAGGGCGGATAAAATCGCGCCGGTAGAGTCCGCTGGCAGTTCGCTGACGTTTTCCATGGTGGTGGGGCCATGACCGGCAGCCGGGGCTAGAAACCTGCCAGTCAGACAGGCGCGGCGCCTCTAAGGGAGAAACTTTGGGGGCAACTCCCTCTGGACATCACGACGGCCCCCCGGCCAAAGGCCGGACAGCACATGGCACACTCGAATCTGCCGCTAGGATAGCGGTTAAATTCAGCATGTGACACGGGCAGCACTGGTTTGGGTTTCTAGACCACCCCGAATCATGCATTTGATGCGTGTGATTTTCAAGGACTGCTTTTGAGCGAGGCTTCACATGGGAAGGCCTGCCGTGGTTCGGACTATTACAATCACAATTGATGGTGTTGCGCATCACGGGACATATTTCCTCCAGAACTGCGCCGTCTACGTGCAATCCGTCCTTGGAAGCAAGGCAACCCACGTCGGCGGGTCGCCCCCGGAAGCGGTGGCCAAGTTGCTCCTCTGCGAAATAATTCGTAGCCGTACTGAGGCGATGCACTAAGCGCAGAATTGCGCTTAGGTAGGGCGCGCCTGAGTCGTGGGGGAGAGTGGCACAGAGCACGGGAGTCTACTTGAGCGCGTTGGCGCTCTTTTTGGCGCGCTCCATGTGCGCCACGAGGGACCGCGTGCAGTGGCTGCGAAAAGTTGTCATCAACGCTGAGCGCATGCGGCTCGGGATCAAAGAAGAGGAACTTGCAAGCCGAGGAAACTTTCTGATCTCTGCGTCGGCACTCCTCTGCTTCACTTAAACGGATCCTGGATCGAAGGCGCCGACTGCCTGATGCGGCGCACGCTCACCGGCGTGCCGTCGGAGACGAACAGCAGCTCGTATCGGCGGCCTTCATTGTCGGTCGCTGCGCAGGTGACATCAGTCACCTTCTTCGCAGCGAAATTGCCAGTCTGGCGGCAGGTACCGGTTGATGGCTGCTCGGCCGGCACCGGCAGTCCGTCAACCTTGGGCCGATCCTTAGAATTGAGCAGCATGAGATCGATCGCCAGCTCGTAGGAATTGTCGTCGGCTCGCTTGCCGTTCGCGCCGGAGAACGATACCACGTGGTTCTCATCGTCGGGATCGTCGACGGCGACCGCGAAATTGACCCGCCCCTTGTCGCCGTGGGCATAGACCAGCGTCTTGCAAGCGAAGCTGCGCCCGGCGACCTTCAGCGTCTTGCACTTCCCCGACATCAACGCCAGGAAGCTGACAAACGCATTCGGTCCGGCGCTGGATGGAGAGGTTAAGGATTGTTCCTGAGCAAAGCATGGCCCGAAGGAAACTAGGAAAACAAGTGCTGCGGTAGTCGAATGATTTGGCATTTGGTCACTTGGAAAAGTTAAGCACGAGCCAGACCACATCAGCATGGAAAGCGCAACGGTCGCAAAGTGAGCCCCTGGAGAAATCTAAACACCAGGGGTCGCGCGCCAGCCGCCGTTTGCTGCACCGCGCAGCAGTCAAAACGCGCGTCGACAACTAGGCAGCTCTAAAGATCCTGGCTAGAGCATGGGTGCATGCGGGCTCGCGCGAAGGTGTCGATCAGAACCGGGGCGTCGAATCTCACCGGATGCCCTGAAGCACCTCCGCACCGCGCAGAGATCCCGGGCCTCGCTCCCTGAGCCAATCTTACCGCGCTGCTCGATGGTATGGCGGTTGGTGGTGATGTGAACGATCATAGCGCATGCGGAAGCCCGGCGATCAATGTTGCGGTGCAGTTCCTCGGCGCGCGCTCTCGCCGGCTCGTCAAGCGAAGGCCAGACTTGGCATCGGCTCGGACCTGATCGCGGATGCTCTCGTACATGTGCGTGATGTAGTGGTCTGAAAGTTTTTCGAACGGCATCCGCGTCACCATCCTTGCAAAGAAGGGTGGGCCGCCAGACCTAGGGCGTATCGCTGGCGGCCCGTGCCGGACAATTGAAATTGTGGTCTTGAGGATTCGATTTGGGGATAAGACCAGCCCTGTCCGGCCTTGCCATGAATGCGCAAGCGCGCAGCGGTCTCAAGTCAATGTTCGGATTAACCTCACTTCTCAAGGTTAAGTGCGCTGACTTGGTGCACGGCTTCCCTGCAATGCCGCCCTGAGGCTTACGAGGGCTGCTTTCAATAGATAATTGGAAGAAACGGAAATCGCGGAAAGACACCTTAACGGGAGGAGCCCACCAGGTCCGTACTTTGCCCGCATTGTTCGCCTGACGGGCGGGCGTTGTGGCGATCAATCGCGGCCTGTTCATGGGCTCAGGCGGGTGAGGTCTTGGGAGCCGCCGCAGATGACCGACGTCGGCCTGAACGGGCGTATGGTTATCACGCGTCTGAAGGCTTTGCGCCGATACTGGAGCGCGCTGGGTGCAAAAACGCCGCCCGCTTGAATGAGTCGCGGGCAGCGACTTCCAGCCCCGAGGGGGATGATGCAAAACCCCGGTATCGATTAGTCTGGATAGACTACATGACGATTCAAATAAAATTGGGCACGATAGCAATCGTAAGCCATGCCGGTCTGGGCGCTGAAATCGTGCACGGCTTTCAAAGGCTCAGTCCCCGCCAGCCCCGGGATTGAGTGTTTCTGCAAAAACCGCCCGCTTGAATCTTAATTCTCATCGCGGGCGGCATTTTTATTCTGGCCGCTCGAAAGGCAAAGACCCCAGATCCGGGTTGAGATCGGATCTGGGGTCCAAGCGTACCAAAGGAAGCGTTCGGGTGTGCGACGACCGAACAGGCGCACGCTACGCTCCGTGCCCTAATTTAAAGTTACCATTGTCCAAATTCAGTCCGGCGCGGCTTGGTCGGACATGCCGCCAGTTCGTCTAGGAAGTTTGCGGCCGGCAATGATGAGACCGCTGCCAAGCGACCCCATCGGCTCAGCCATCCGCCCACCCACCCTGACGGCCGCCCGCTCAAGATCACCTTCGGCAAGATGCGGGAGAAGGGCGTTTGGGGCGTCGTGGTCTGGTGCGCCAACTACCGTTGCAGCCATCGGGGCGCGGTCAGTGCGGACCCGTGGCCGGACCATACGCGGCTGGCCGCTGCCAGTACAAGAGCAGCTATGGTCAAGCCCTTGATCATCGGGAGAACGGTAGCCTTGCCGAGTAAAGTCTCGCTCAATGGTAGTGCAGGCTCGACTCGCTTTGCCCGACCAGCCCTAAGTAAACGATTTCTCTATTTGGCCCGCAAATTGTGCCGCGACTTTCCGCGACAGCTTTATCGATCTGTAAGAAGAGCTGGCTTAAAACCCGTCCCCATGGAAAAGCGAACCGCTCGCCGTCGACGTGTATTCAAGTCGGCACTCATCGAGTTTCCCGGAGGCTCCTTCAGTTGCGTCGTCCGAAACTTCTCCGATCTGGGCGCCAACCTGGACGTGCCCAGCGCATCCGGCATTCCGCACGAGTTCACACTGATCATTCCGAGCGCGCAGTCCCAGCTTTCCTGCCGAGCGGTGTGGCGGTCGGAAGGACGCATCGGCGTTGCGTTTTCCTGATCATCGCTCTGGTGCCGGCACTGGCCCGCGCGGGTTAGAAGGCACAGCTAGGGACGCCCATGATCCCGGCTTCGCGGTGCCTAGAGATCGTCTTGCCGGCTGGAACCGCAGATGTCGTCGGTAACCGGTTGACTTATCGCAAGCGCTAAATCACGGTCCTGCTCGCCGGCACGTGGGGAGCTAAGTGATGACCGACCAGAAGAACTACAATGAGCGCTATTTCCTGCGCTTGCTCCAACATGGCCCGTTTCAGCGGCGGCCGCGTGGAGGCTGGCGCTTCGGTGTCAAGGTAATCAGCGACGGCGTCGTTGAGCGGCTCCTCGCCGGTGGTCACACCGAGATTGCCGGCTCGCAATTGAGGCTGAAGCCGCTGGCCTCTAACCCGCCGAGCGGATCGAGCCGAGCGACGACCTCGCCATCATACTGCTGGCGGACTACCTGACGCGCGAGCGTGACGCGGCTACGCACGATCGACTGGCTGATCCGCATACTTGATGACGACCGGCTCCGCGATGCTGTCCCGAGGTCTGGTTGACGCGCGGCTGCATTCCATTGCGCCGCCTGCGAAGATACTGGCTGGGTATGCGAAGCCCACCCCGGCCGCTCTTGGGACGGTCCACACGCCTGCGGCTGCGGCGCAGCCGGCGATGCTTGCCCACGCTGCAATGCTTCGGAAGCCGACCGACCGCGACCGCCAGCGGGCTTTCGGTTCAGCTTCGGCCTATTGGCGGATTTGGCCCGCTTCTTCCGGAAGAGATAGGCGCCCAGTCCCGAGGTCACTTACGCCGGCAAGGGTGTGGTGAGCGTCTAGCTTCGCTCGCTATTCCGCGCGGCTAATTCCTGGTCCAGCTCCTTCAAGCGGACGAGTAGGTTTTCCACTATCTCCATGCAATCGGAATGCCGCAATGACCGCACGCCCCGCGCGGCCAGCTCTTGCTCCAATATAGTCGCCACGATGCCTTGGATGCTCACAATCGTCCCCCGGAAAACATTGCTCCGGCCAGATACGGCTCAACAAAGAATTTGGGTTCGCTCAGCGAAAAGCCGCAGCGTGGTTCCAGCCCCACTGCGGCATTCCCGACAACTTAAAATTGGGTCGTGCTTAAATCGCGCCGGTGTTCTCACAGTAGAACACCCCGTTCCGAAAATGGACTCCGGATAACTACCGAACTCGGGTTTCTAAGCATTGTTGCTTTCGGGAAAACATGGCAACGCTCGCTTTCCAGCCCCATGCTCCCGGCTGCCAATCCAATTGCGGATCAGAGCGCCGGAGCTCGAAAGTGAAGGTCGCAGGAACGGCTGAGAGGCTGCTCCTGCGACCGACGCCGCGTCTGAATCTCTGACGCATCAACCGAACGGTTGAGACCCGCCGAATTTCGACAGTCTCCCGTAATAGACCGGAGATGCGCCAGGCATTCCATAACCCTACGCTGCCCGCTTTTGGTTATTTGGATGACGCGGGACAATCCACCGATCCTTATTTGCAATGTGTGCAGGCGGCCCATGGCGTACCTAGCGAGACTTCCAGAGATTGCAGGTCTGCCCGCTGTGTACGCCTATCGCTGCCTACCTTGCCTGAGGGTCGATACCATTGTGCTGGACCCGCTCTAGGAACGCCGCTCCTGCGAAAACGTTGAATGACCGGTCTGTGGCGCGACGGTTTCGCGCCATCCACCCGGAACGGTCTGTCGTCTACCGCGCGTATGCCGTGTGTAAAACCTTTGCTCGAAAAACTGCCGCTGGACGAATTGCTGCGTCGAACGTGCCGTACGCGCTCGTCTAGGCTGCCGGTTTGCCCGCCAACACTTGGACTTGGTCAATATCCATTCCTTGGCTCCCTCTTCAGTCTCAAAATCCCGATATGAGAGTCGGGTCCGCAACCTGTCTTGACGGCCACAAACCAACGTCCGCCTCTCACGTTGCGGTTCAATTTTGGCACTAGCTGAGCCATTCCTATGCGTCCAGTCCGTCCAACCGCAGGAATAAACTCCGGATTTAATTTAAATGGAACCAATTTAGTCGACGCTGTATTATCTGTGGATTACAGCGGAGTTTAACTCCATGCATGATGAAGATCTGGCCCTTCAAGCCGTCAGCGATGCGCAAATCATTTTGGAAGAGTATTTGAAGCCGCAGCCGCGCAACAACGAGCGCGCCATTCTCGACCAACTGGTGGAAATTCTAGAGCGCCCCGACCTCATTGTGGCGGTTAATCGGATGCACCACCGCTAGAATTGCGCGCGAGCTTCAGCCATTCGTCAGCGAGCGGCCATCTTCCTCGTCTGCAGCCCATCGTACGCAGGTCGATGCGCTGGAAATTGAGGCGCTGTCAGTTCTGCTCGCGCAACCACATGAAACACGCGCGCTTGCAACGCGGGCCTATTTTGTCCGGGGCTCCGTAAAGTCAACGCAACCGCAACGGCTACGTTGAAGCCGATCCATATTGCGAAGATCGAAATGGTGGTCGACATGGGCAAGTCTCATCAGCGTTTTGCCGTAACTCGGGATGGTAGCAAATCTTAGTTTTGAGATGAGGGATTGCATATCCGGGCGATTACCTGCGACGATCGGAATTCGGCAAGTGTCAACCGTTCGGTTGAGATCCATATGCCGAACAGGTTGTCCCAGCGTTCTCCCTCGCGTGTCGATTACTGTCAGGTCGAGGCTGGATCGTTTCTGCTTCCCGATGCGAGGCAAGAGAGCGATACGCTTGAACTTGACTTCCAGCGCGGCCTTCGTCTTCTCACCCTTGTGGTTGCGCACATCCATGTAATGCGAGCCTTTGACGCTGGTCTCTTCCATCTCGGTTGCAATCGTATGGCCGTAGAGGAATTGCAGTTGTTGAGGCTGGTCAGGGACTTTGCCAAAGATCAGAAGAAGCGACAGGATTTCGTCGAGCAGATCGAGGCGATGGCCGAGAAAGAACAGCAGCCGGAGTTTAAGCCCGCGAGCTAATTGGGCCGGACTGTTCTGCGAAGACAGAACGACCCCTTTGTCTCATGGTGTTGGCCTGGTCATCGCCCGCACAGGTTTTGAATATCGTCAATCTCATCATGCTGTTTTCCTGCCTATTGAAATTCAGCCAGCCGAAGACGTGAATGCGCCAATGAGACAGAGGGTTTCCCACTGCACCGAGCCCCAATCCTGGGTGCAAACGTTCATTTGCGCTCCAAAAAGTAACCGCCCAGGAAAAGTTGGCAGAACGAACCCAATTTCCACGCAAATGACCCGCAAGGCACTGATACTAAATAAAAAAGCTTCGGAAGCACGACAGTCACATTGACAGGGCTTTCAGCTTGATTTGAGCTCGCCATAGATACCGATCTAGTGCTGCGAGCTTCTTGAGCTGCAGGACGACGGCGGCAGATGAGCTGGAAGCGATCGCCTTGCTGATGGAGATTGACAACTTCGCGCGTTCGCTCTCAACGAGACCGATCCGAGCTCGAATGTCTTCGAAGGAGCACGATTCGAGTTGATCCCAAGTCTCGTCGGAACCCGGCAGTTTGACTGCAAGGCCATGGCGGAGCGCATTCATCCGTGACCGCGCTTTGCCCTGTTGTGAACGCGGCCCGGTACTTCGGGCCGCGTTTTTCCTATTCGCCGCGATCTGCTTGCGGGTTACCATCTTCAGCAGCCTTTTGCGCGCGTTCGAGTTCTTCCTCTCGTGCAAGCTGCTTGTCGCGCTTGACCTCGAGATAGAAACGTCGGTCCGCAGCCGCGCTCAGTGGCATCTGCTGATCGGGACTGCGCATGTCGTAGGCGAGGTCCAACTGCTTGAGGGCTTCATCACGCTCTTTCTTGGCCGATTTCTTCAAGCGTTCGATTTCCTTCAGGGGCGGCAATGCTCGCAGGAATGCTTCGGAGGTTACCGCGTTCGCGGTAAAGCCTGCATCCTCGAGCGTTTTCTGGAACTTCTTTTTGTAATCGGGATCGAGAAAATACTCCATCGCGGCTTCCTTCGCCGACCAATCCAGCTTTTTGGCTTCCTCTTTCGAGGACGTCACAACGGCAGCGGCCTTCTTGTACAAGACCTCCACCGCTGCGCGTCGCTCGTTGGCCACGATCGCCGCCAACATCTTATCAAACAAGATCAAGTTCACGTGGGCCATCGCCGCCTGCCAAACCCACTGAAACTCGATATCACGCTTCGGGCGGTGCGGCGGGCGATAGTCCTCAGCATACGAATTGAATATCTCGCGAAAGTCGCACTGGTCAACGCCGGGGGGAAGCGGCGGATCCTCAAGCATCTGCTCTATGGAAAGCGGCATGTAACTCCGCGTCTCTTCGTTCTCTTGGCAGGATTCGTAATCGAAGACGTCGTCGTCCTCTTCCTCTTCCTCTTCCTCTTCCTCTTCCTCTTCCTCTTCCTCTTCCTCTTCCTCTTCCTCTTCCTCCTGATTTCCCACCTCTTGTTCGTCCGCCTTGTCTTCCACCGCGACGGCCTCGCCGGCAACAAGCTTGGAAGCGGCTTCCGCAGCAGCTTCTTCGGCGGCGGGCGGCTCACCGGCAACTGGTGATGGATGCCCCTCCGCGTTAGCTGGCGGGCTGTCTGCGTGGAAGTCGGTCAGCCCCTGATCACGGGGCGAACCGGGCTCCGTGAGCGCGTCCGGCATGCGGCTATGTTCATCGTCTAACAATTTAGGTTCCCTTCCTGTGAGGGCTCATCACGTGATGGCCGTTCTCTTTAGGATAGGTGCGAAAAGATAGGGGCCTGGCCTTGTGGGAATAATCGGGGGTGGCCGGCGGACGGCTGCGGCTGTCTCGTGAGTGCGACATTGCGGTGCGCACGATGGCTGCAATGGTTACCGGCGGCAGGCGATTCTCACGTAGAAAATCCTGAAGCGGCGGCAGGACAAGCTCGAGAAAATCTGAAAATGGCCCGCCTTCCTGGTAAGTTTGAAACTCTTCGCCGTGTTCGCGGCGCACCACCTTTTCCCGGCGCCTGAAGATCTGCTCCTTGCCGGCCCGGAAGATCGGACCAAGGCGCTCAGCCAGCTCACGGTGCGCCGGGTGCTCGGGGTGACCGGGAGTGCGGGCCTCCTGATTGCGGTCGCGCGCCCGCGCAGCCGCGCTCGCTAGGATTTCCTCAGTCGGCCGACCGAAAGTATACGCAACGCGGGTGTTTTCCGTAGCCCAGACATCCATGCTGAACGTTCCGGGCGCCTCAAGGGCGCGCTGAGTGTCCTGGGCCAGCTCCCATTGCACGGCAGCCGCCAGTTCATGCGTGTAAAACAGGTCGGGCGTCCTAGCGACCTGCGCCAACGTGGCGACAAGCGTACCTGATCTCATCGCTTGGCTTAGCACCCCCGCAACCGTTAAGGCCGCGACGATCGGTTCGAGTTCGGCTTGCTCATCCGTTAAAAGCGGGACGCCATTGGCAAGCGGTTCGAGCTCTCGTTCGGCATAATATTCGAGTATCGTCAGGATCGATCGTGCAGCAGGCTGTAGCCCAAGGTACATACGGTCCCGGACCTGGAGCCACGGCACGGCAGTCTCGAGTAATTGCGACTTGTAATGTGTCGGCATAGATCTCACGTATATTGGTTTAGGCCTTTACAGCCGCTTCCTTGGCCCTCCCCCGCTAGAGCTATAGTTACGCCCGCGTCTGTCATCAAAGCGATGAAAGGCGTCAAGCAAGCGAAGCACTCAGTTTAAGTGCCAGTTTCGGATACTTTCGTCCTGTGGAGTCGGGACGTCCAGTCCGACGTTTAGAATGTTAACATCAAAGATGAGCGATCCGACCAGAATTTTTCGGCCCGCATACGCCACGGGGACGCTTGCTTTAATTGTGCTGGTAGTTTCCGCGAAGCGACTTCGGCGGAATCCGCCGAGATCGCGCCTCCCGAACTTAGATCGACCAGTTAATAACATGTTTGTATAGGCGCCATAAATTCGCCGGTCGGCTGTAGTTTAGATTGTAAGGATTGCATGAAGCCGGAGCAGTTTGGGATAGCGGCTCAGTGGCCAAATTTGAGCAACGCGCTGCCAGCTCGCATGCAGTCACTTTACTTACTACCATGTTGAACTTGACGATCATTCGTTGATCTTCGCGGAGGATACTTCGGCCGAGACCTTCGTCCACAACGTCGACCGTCTGCATTTTGATAACTGGGCGGAGCACGAGGCGCACTATCCCGACGGCAAGGCCGTGGCGGAAATGGAACTTCCTCGAGCGAAATCCCATCGTCAGGTAGCTCGCCGGATCCGCGAGCACTTATTGGCTAGAGCGGCGTTAATAGTAGGCGCGCACCCAGGATGTCGTTTAGTCAATTGTATCTGCATGGCGTGCTTGGCGCCGCGCGAAATCAGACGCTCGCAACCCGGCCGGGCTCTTCGCATCAGTCGCGACACCGTGCAACGGGCAACATCGAAGCCTTCGCGCTTGAGCTGCCGCCGGACCTTGCGCACGCCGTAGACGGAGAAATTTCCATCGAACACGCGGCCGAACCTCGATCTTCAACCTGACATCCTGCATCGCGCGCGCCTTCAGCTTGGCGGGATCGCGCCGCTTCGCCACATGGGCGTGGTAGGTCGAGGGGCGACCGGCAAGACCTTGCAGATCGGCTCGACCCCATGCGCCCCACGATGATCCTCGATAAAGGCGATCATGGCTTGGACCGACGGTCGAGCTCCGCCATCGCAAAATAGGCGCTTGCTTTGCGCAAAATCTCATTGGCCTGCCGAAGCTCGCGGTTCTCTCGTTCGAGCGCCTTCAGCCTCTCGGCCGTGTCGGTCGGAACGCCGGCCCGCTGCCCGCTATCGACCTCGGCCTTCTTGACCCAGTCATGCAGCATCTGCGGTGTGCAGCCGATCTTGGCCGCGATCGACATCACTGCCGCCCAGCGTGACGGGTGCTCGCTCGCATGATCCAGAACCATCCGAACCGCTCGGGTCCGGACCTCGGGTGAAAACTTGTTTGTCGTCTTGCTCGTCATGGCTCCATCCTCTCAGGAGTTGGAGCCTCCGGCAAACTCGGGGCGGTTCATTTTTCAGATCAACGTCCCTGCGAGCCCATTCTTTAGGACCAAGAACCGGTAAGGAGGGCTGTCCAAAGGACCTCGAAGTGGACTTCGGCATATGCGCAAAAGGAAGCCCGAAGTATTGATCCAATCACTGGACTTCCGTGGTTTGCAAACACCCAGTCCCGCTTCTAAATAGCTATAAGCTTTTGCTCGGCGTCCGTCTGCAAGCCGCCCGTCGTTTATTGCGAACTACTGCCTGAGTGAGCACAGGTGGTCACGAGCAGCATGGCCCGGCTGCATTGCCAATCGGTTCCTAACATTGGTTCATAGACTCCACGAGGAGTACCGATAGCGATCGTAGTACCAGCCGCCATCAAAACAACGGCGGCCAGTTTGAGCATTCGATAGGTTGTCAGTTTCCACTTCATTGCGCTTCCCTCTAGTGGAGGTGCGCACGGTATGCTCGGTGATACCTGCCGCTCGTGAAGTACTTCACACAATGCGTATCACACCTGCGTGCATCAGCAATCATGTTTGACGGAATGTCCCGCAGCCTGACTAGCCAGTATTGCTATTCTGTTCGCATTTCGTAGTAATCACCGGCTGTTTCACTCTGCCAACTGCGTGCGGACGCTTGGTGGAGTCATGCTTTCCGAACGCAAAACCCAAACGTTTGAATTGTGTCGGGGTGAACCAGCGAAATTCGACTCTCGATCTAGCAGCATGTTTTACGCCGCTTGCGCTCGCCCGCGCCACGCAGCTTGGCAACCGGCATGGCCCTGTCGAACTGCGCAACGGCGCCGAGATTTGCTGAATGAGCGCAGCCGTGGGCGCGTCATCGACAAACTATCGGGCGAACGTGAAGCTGGCCCAGCGCTCCAGGATATCGTTGAACGCCTTATGGCCGCTGGATAGTATGGCGAGCTGCTTTAGTGAGCCTTCCTGACATTTCGGAGATGTCCCCTCGCAGATAATTGAGGTGAGACGACAGGATTAAGTCTGAGGTAACAAACTGCGGCAATGACCGCTCGTTACTTTATGCAGAAGGCGGTCATCCTGCATCGATTGATTTATGTTAACGACAAGCGAAAGTATGGATGTTCATAGTTGAGCTAATCATCCGATAGAAAAGATCGCGGGCACACCGTGTCATGGTCGACAAGCTGGAGGCTGCAATGAATCTCCAGGGGATAGCCGGAAGATTTTCCGAAGGTGACATACATTACGTGCTTGGTCGATTCCGGACTGTCCGTTTAGCCTACGGTGCTGCAAGACGGCTATTCCGGCGCGGCATTTTGGCGGAACAGAATGGAATTCCGACGCTCTTTCCCGATCGGAACGTCTCCGAAATCGTTAAGACCATTTCCGAAGAAGCAGTGTTTGTGGGGTTAAATCTCCCGGCGTATATAGTGAGCGAAATTGACGCCTTTGCTCGCTCCGAGCCGCTTCACGCCAGCTACGACCCGAATGGCCCCACGTTCCGATATTCGGAAGTGACCCGAGGTAAAGCACCCGACGGTAGATCCGTGCCAGTCGCCGGTATTCACAAGCCAACCCGCTGTCCTGCCGTGCAAGCCATTGTCGATGATCCCGTATTGCAAGCCATCGTGCGGACTTACCTTGGGCACGAGCCTCGCAAGGTGATGACCATCATCAACTGGAGCTTTGCGGCGGACTTTACCCAGGAGGAGCGCCGACGGCTGAAGCATCAGAACGTGCTTGACTATCATTATGACGTGGAGGGATACAACTTCGTATACGCCAACTTCTATATAACCGATAGCGACCGCAATTCCGGAGCGCATGTAATGATGAAGCGCTCACACAATCGCAAGCCGCTTCGTATGCTTCTTGGCTCGGCGTCGGCAAGCGAAGCAAGTGTGCGCAAGCAGTTTGGATTAGAAAACGAAGTCATCATCGAAGGCAAAGCAGGCACCGGCTTCGTTCAGGATACGTCATGTTACCACCGCGCTACTCCGCCGACCCAGCGCGACCGACTTATGCTTGCTGTTCGATTTATCAATTGAAAGCCGCTCGGCGTCGGAGTAGCTGAGCCGACGCAACCTTTCTCCTCACGTTGCATTCGCCGTAACATTAACCTTGCCTCATTGCTGTCTGACGAATTCCGATCTACGGACCCGTCCAGCAACAGAACGGGCATCGGGTGTGCTAGTAAGACAACGCAGTGCGGATTGCAGAGCAGCTTACGGTCGCCGAATTTTGTTTTCAGTTTCGAGAAATTCGTATAGAATTGAGGAGCTGCTTACGATTTTAATCGACTTCTATTTTTTGTGAGGCGCCAATGGATCTTTCCAACGAGCGTTTGCGACGCATTTCCGAGGAAAAGCAAAGACTGATCGATATTTTGCTGGAGGTAAAGCGGCTGCGGAAACTTGTTGCGGTAGCAGAGGCCGAAGCCCGAAACAGAGCTCGGCACGTGCGCAGGAAGAACATCAGGCTGGTCGCAGACGCGAACGTCACCGCTTCTCTTTAACCTCTTTCCCACTTGGCGCTCGCCGCTTGTGCCGCTGTATCGAGCTGGCTTGCGATCGCCCAGGCGTTTTGGGATCAAACGGACGAGATCTTACAAGCGAAGTGATCTCGAAAATCGACGGCCTCAGGCGGTCGATATACAGGCGCTGTCAGCGCGTTCTGATGGCGAATACGGTATCTACGGCGATACTCAAATAGCGGAGCCGCATCAGCTGGCGAACTTGGGAGCATCTTGGAAGCAGCGCTTTAAACGGCGGTGATCCGGCCACCATCTAACATCGGCCCTCTCGGCTCCTTGTCGGGCTTAATAGCCAGGTCCATGGCCCGCCGAACGATGCCCGGGTCGCGCTTCTCGGTGCCCTTGATCTGGCGAGCTTCGTGGATTTCCTTTGCAAGCCAAGTTCTAAGATGGGTCCTGATTTGGCGAGCTGCTATGGGGGACGCGGCAAGAACATGAGAACGACTTGTGCGGTCGCTGCACCGACGATGCCGCTTAGGATTTTCTGGGCAGCGCTGAAGAGGGCGGGATAACGATCAGGGCGAAGGATTTGCGACAGTTCGATTGCGAAAGCTCGCCGACAACGCGGATTTGGAACAAGGCATATTCAAGCGTTACGACTAAAACCGTCAGAGTTTTTGAGGCTGCCGATGTCCGATGAGGCGCTCCAACGGGAACTACAACATTGGAGCGAGACGTTTGTCGAAGGCGAACGGCGGCTTGCTTAAACGCCACTTCCTCAACGTAGCGCAAAACCAAACGGCGCGCGTCGCCGTTCTTGATTTTCTGAAAGCCATGATCAGGCGTAACATCTGGAGGTCTTCAATACTGCTTGTCACGGAATGATCTTTCGAAGAAAGCGACATTCTAGTAGGCTTCGGATTGCCCAGGCACCTGACCGTTCGTCAAATGGCTTATCGCCGTCTGCACCAGCCCCACCGATCCTCGCCCCGGCATCGCCGGGCCGGCGTCTTCTGACGGCGCCGTCACACGTGGGACAGCCGTCGCCCGATAGGCGTGGCCGCTCTCGCATCGTACGGCCGACTAAGGTTGGATGCTCTACGGGATTATCGTGGGACGAGTTAGATGAACAGGCTTCAACAATTCGTTGAGCAAGGCGCATCTGGCGAACGCACCGGCCGCACCGCCTACGCATTCAACCCTCGATTCTGCCTGAAGCGACCAAGGATCTAGATTGGCAGCCAGTGGCCGAGTTCAGCGCCGCGGACGAGATTTTAGGAGACCCCGACTTGAGGAAGGTCTTTGAGGCCGCGTTGAAGCACGGTTAGTCACGGGCAGGAGGCAGAGGGTAAGCCTGCTGACAGACGCTGTCGCCGCTCGGCCGGAGGGTCGTCGTCCAACGCCCCACCGGCCGTGCGATCGCCTCAGGCGCGAGGATTGACGACCGTATAACCTCGTAGAGAGCGCGCGTGGATTCTCGTCGCGCCTCCTCCCGAGTTGGCATCGTATGCCATCCATACGTCGCCGCTAACATGCTGCTCTAGGACAAACACGTGACCATGCCGCGCGGCAACCATTCCCGGAGCTGGCGTTGCGCGAGGAAATCGTAGCCAATTGGACGCGAGATTTAAGTCCGGCACGATGCGACCAAACACCTTGATGGATGCACCGCATCCGCAGAAGGCGCGAGGGCAGCCTGCCGGCCGGCTACCAACGACTTGCCCTCGGTCTACCGTGGCTTCAGCAAACGACATCCGAGCGCGTGCTAACCGAAGCGTCTGCGATCGTCGTGAATTGCTGAATTGATATGGTTGCGAAAACGAAAAGTCGCAGGGCATCGTGACGTTGCACTCAGGCGCTTTATCAAAATTTGGACGGCGCGCTTCTGAAGCGGTGGCCCCGACAATGACCAAGACAAACGCGACAAAAACTCGTCTTAACATATGCAGGACTCCTACGGGTTAATCCTGCCCCGAAGCTAAAAATGGCTTCGAGTTTGGCGGAAATTGGGCCTCAGACATCTAGCGTCGAGCGTCGATTTAAAACGAATTAAATCCTCATAAATGGAGCCGTCGCGCGTCCTCCAGCGTGGGAAGCAATTTGCCCGCAGGGGCCGCGCTGCTCCCTCGGTGTGCGACTGCACAATCAACGCCTAGTGCCTTGAGTCAAAGCGTTTCCTTCGTTCGCGCGCAACTCGGGGCCGGGTGCTGTTGGATGGTGCTGGGTCCAGGCGGAGCGAACGCTGCCCAATCGGCTGGTTTAAAAACTGGGAGACGTGGTTTAAATTTAGAGGATTTGAAGACGCGGATAAGCTGCAGTGCCCGCCGCTTGCAGGAGCCAATTGACGTCATGCGCCGCGACGAGAAGCTGGAACCGACCCATTCACGGATCACGTCTGCGCTTTGGCCAAACCGCGAAGCCTCTTTTCTGCTTTGCAAGCACCGCCCGCTCGTAGCGCTCGAGGCAGCGCAAGCTCTTTGCATCGACCTGTTCGAGCAAGGTCAATAGCGCAGTCAGCATGTCAAAGCGAATGTGATGGATCTTGGCGAGGCAATATCCGCGGTCGCCTTGATACCAAGAGCGGCGATGATCGACAAGCAGATGCGCTCAATTGACGAACCTTTGCTCGTCTCCCGTCGTGACAGTCCATGGCGCAGCGCGTTGGCCTGGAGCGGGCCTTACCGGACACCGATTGGGACCTGTGCTCCGTTTGGCATTTCTACGATGGGCTTCGATTTGTAAATTTGTGGCCATCTGTGCCTCACGCCCGCTTCAGCAGCTTTGCGAACAGTGCACGCCGCTTTAAGCGGTACTCTTTGCCTCTAGAAGGCGGGGTGACTAGGCACGATCATATTCCGAACATCGCGCACACTACACGGGCGCTACCGAACTTGCCGCCCTCACCTCGCAGCTTCATACTCATCCCTGGTATCGCGATGGTCTCGCCGCTGAGGCTACGCTTTTGGCGACTTAAAAGGAATGTCGCAAATTCTGCAAATCAACAACGGTTGTAAACGCTGCTGGACAAACAATCCTGTACCATACGCGCGCCGCTCTAACGGGCGCCTTTGAGCCTGCATGATGTCGAAGACGGCGTCATGACACCGTTCTCGCACTTAATGCACGCGTTGACGCATTGATCGAATTTCTTCTGATCAAACGTTGAATACAACTTGGCTGCGCACGCATTTGTCGCGCCTGTGACGTCGTCATCACCCGCACAAGCGGCGAGCGCTGTGGCACCCGCCAAGATCGCTTTCCGCACAGGATCCGTCTGCTCACAGGCGCAAAGCTTAGATATCCGCGACCGGCTTAAGAACTTGCAGCGCACGCAAGGCGACGGGCTTGATTGACTTGGCGCTGTCCCGCAAGAGGTCGCGGTTTTCGGGATGGCAGCAAATGCAACCGCAATTACGCCGTCCGACAGTGAATGCAAAACACGCAGTACGAGGAAAAGTCATCATGAAGCCGCTCCTTGCCAAAGGAGGCCCCCGCGAATCGTTCTAGCCGGTTCAGGCTCCCAAGTCGATCTCCGGGTAGTGACGCTTTCGGCGATGCCCCCACCATCCGGCGGGGACCCTCGTCTGTATTGTGCTCGTGGCCAACAACCAGCGTGGGTACGGCGTTAACTTCGAGGCCGCTTCAAGCGCCAACGTGGTTTTTGGGTTAACCAGTGGTGGCACCCTGTCACTCGGAGATGCCTTTCATTTCAACGGTACGATTTCAGGGTTCAACGATCTGGATGTTATCGAGTTGAACAACTTCGACGCCAATTCAGCCTCTATCAGTTACGTCCAAAATGCGACGACTGGCGGCACGTTAACAATCGAAAACGGAGCAGTCGTCCACCTGGCGACTACACCGCCGATTCTTTCAACCTTGTCTCCGATTTGCCGGGCCACGCGTTGATCGCGTACGCGCATCAAGGGATCATCTCATAAGCATTTTCATTACAAGATCTTTTCTGCACCGGGGAGGTAGCGATGAGGGACTATCAATCCATGTCGTTGGACGACCTTTTGCTTCATCATCACGAAATTAGCGAGACGATCCAACAACGAACCAATCTAAAATCTCACCTGACCAAGCCGCGGAAGGCATATCCACCTGTCCGTCCAAAATACCGAAACCCCAACAATCCGTCACAGACGTGGTGTGGACGCGGGAGTCAACCGCGATGGGTACACGACTTACTTGCGGCGGGAACAACACTCGAAGATATAAAACTCACATAGCCCACGATCCTGTCGGGCGTCGGTCTTCGATGCTGCCTTCTTCGAAGCTGCTGTTTGAGGCGGCTCATGATCGCGACTTGACTTGAGCACCAGCAGGTTCGGAGAGCTTCACGACCGCTTGCTGCTCGTACCCCCCTTTTGCCGGATCAGCAGGAGTTAGCTTTGCCAACCATATGCTCGCTACGACCGATGACGATCGACGGCAGAAGCGCCCGGATCTTGACAAGCACCTGAACTATCCTAGCCGAATCAAACGATCGAGTTCACGGTGCATAGCCTGACTCCAACCTGGTATCGACACACCAAAAGCTTGCCGGAGCCTTGACGTGTCCAGCCGCGAGTTGGCAGGCCTGATTGCCTTTGTTCGCGTCGTAAGCATGCGGCGTAGGCCGCCGGCTGGCCGGTTACCGGGCTAAACCTCGTCGGGCTTTTTCGGCCTTCGGCTTAACGATCGCCGCGAGCAACCGACCTCGACACCGTCACCACTGACCTGATGTCAGGCGAGTACAGCAACCCGGTCAGGGTCATCGCCTTCACCGCCGGGCGTTGGTCGAGGATGTCTCGGAAGACATCCTCGCGCTCTGCGGCAAGGAGTTGCGGCCGGTGCCGCTGAGCCTGCGCAAGACCAATCTGGCGCGTCTGCTGCGCGGCCGGCCGGACGGCATGTTCGTCGCGCCGTTCGAGGGCGCGGAGCTCGGGCCGGAGCTGTTCGGCGCTGCCTGCCGCATGGGCCCGGAGGGCCTAATCTCAAAACGACGCGACCGGCGCTATGGTGCCGGACGTTCGAAGGACTGGATCAAGGTAAAGACTCGGACGCACCCTGCGATGACGCGCGTGATGGACGCGCACAAATAAAAGCCCGATCCACTATCTCTGTGAGCGACCACCGCCCTCAGCGGTCGTGAAATCGTGGTTGGCCTGTTTCTCCTCGTATACCCGCTAATAGGCCTTTCGCGGCCGCCTGGAAGTTTCTGGGCGAGCGTGCGAACAAATACATCATCGCTTGGATGCATCCAAACAGACCCGCCAGCAACACGTATCGGGGCCAGTGCATCCGAACGAACGTTAGATTATTGCGGCTTTCGAGGTAAACTGAAAGGTAGGATCTTTCTGCTCGACGGCGGGCTGATCCGATGGTCGTCCCCCCTTTGTGCGGTACGATCGAATCAGGTGCATAACCAAGGCCGTGCTTCTTTGCTCGCTCTGACCAATCGGCGTCCTCGTAGAAGAGGAAGAACCGTTCATCCATGGGGCCGATGTCAAGGCAACGCCTCGTGACATACATCGATGCACCGGCGATGCAATCGAGATCAGCCTCTATCGACTTTAGGTCTACAGGAGCGTAGACGGGCTCGCCATGGCCAATCAACGCAAGATCAGCGAGAATCCTCCGCCATCGATGACCGCCGCGGCAATACACAGTCGCGCAGTGAACATCAGGCACGATAGTGCTGCCCACCATCCCCTTGTTGCCAGCCGAAGAGCGCTCAACCAGAGCCTTCAAAGCGGTCGGTTCGGGCTCTGAGTCCGGGTTGAGCACCCATATCCCGTCCCATTCCGGATTTGGCAACACGCGATGAATCCAGACGTTGGCGCCGCCGGCATAACCCAAATTTTGCGCTGCGCAGCCAACCCACACTCGTGTGTTGCGTCCCTTTAGCGCCAACGGGGCGATTTCGATCTGTCCCGAAGAAACGGCCGCCGGAGCGTCCGGGGGCGCATCCGCGCCTCTGGTGCATGGCCCTCCCGGCCCGATCAGTGTTTCGCACAGCAGAGCAAATGCCCCGTCTCCGCCGTTCTCGCAAATGAAAACGTCAAAGCGCGGTTCAACCGCTGAACGCGATAGTGCGGCGAGGCAAGCCCGTACGTCTTCAGGATTGCGGAAGCCGACGATGATGATCCCGATGCGGCATCGATCCAGGGCCATTTACCCCCACTCAAAAACTTAAACCAGAATTAACTGATGCAGTATGGCCGAATCCAAGGGGTGCAAAAAGAGCGTCTTTGCGTCTAGCTTCAGCCCCACCACACCGCCCACCGTCATCGGCCAGACAAAATGGCCACGGTCTGGCGAAGTCGCCGTCGAGAGTCTGAAACGCGGCGACATGGTGCTCTGCAGCGACGGGCAGATCATGCCTATCAGCTGGATTGGACGGCAGGCTGTGTCCACAGTATTCGGCGACAAGGAACGCGCTCTTCCGATCCGCGTCAAGGCCGGCGCTCTCGGTCCAAATATGCCGTGGCGTGACCTGCTCGTCTCACCAGATCACGCGTTACTTGTTGACGATGTTCTTATCCAAGCAGGCGCACTTGTGAATGGCCGCGTAAGCTGCTGCTCTCAGTGATATCCCGCAATCCGATTCATGTAAGCGCCGTCCTCAGGCCACCGCTTTGAAGTCGGGACGGCAATAGGACCACGCAAGCAGCTGATCGATGTCGCTGTTGGATGGCCGTTGACGATCCTGGTGCGGGGGCGGTCAGGTAGGCAGGCAGGCGGATCGACCTCATCCAGCTTACAGGTTTCGCCCAGAGAGGCGATGGTGGCCCGGTGTTCAGCGCCACGGAACCAGATCTAGGTAGCCGGCGGGCGTCAGCGCCCGCGGATGGATAGGGAGCAGCGCTACAGCCACTCGTGTTCGGCAGGTTCCGAAAACCTAAACCGGCGGGCGTTTAGCGCCCACCCGGGCGCCCGGCTGCCGTTGAGGAGCCGCGCCGGGCGGTCTGGGGCGTGTGAAAAGTGCCGCCCGGCGGGGCGTCGTCGACCCGCCCGGAGCGGGACTTGCCTGGAAGTTATATGAGTCGTCGAACTGAAGCACCGCTGTTGTCGTTCCTGCGTCTTTGTCCCCAATGTCCCATCGATGGTTCCCGGTCGCACCTTTGGCTCGCTCCATGCGTTCTGAAGAATCAAACTCAGCTAAGACTCCTCTTCGTGGATCTCATGTTACGGTCTCGGCCGCGCTTGGTCGGCAGTCTTTTTCCGGGCCCACTCTTTCGCGCTGGTGCTCGGCTAAGGGCCAGGGACTGCGGCAACGTGTGTGTTGCCGTGTTGCTTCGCAGTCAGTCGCCTCAGATAAAAGCCCTTGCCTTTGATCGATAGTGCAATCTCGACACTAACTTTTTTGATGCGCTTGTGACCCAGCTGGTCCAAGAACGGCATCAGCCAGCGTTCGAGTTCGTCTTCCCATCCTGACATGGTCACCCAAGTATCTCATTGGCCGCAAACAAGCTCGCAGCCCCGTGATGGAGCGGCCCCGCCACCATCGCTGAAAATAAGCTTCATCGTCTCCCCCCACTCCCTAAAGCGCAGAGAATCTGATTCGTGCCGGACGGGGAAGACTCGGCAGATGATGGCCGCGGCGCCGATCCTGCCTGCGACTTCTCGTCATTCTAGGAGCCGATTTGATAACGTCCTGCGCATCTTGAACGACATCGGATCAGACGAGATGTCAGCTACCCCTTGCTTTTTCTGACGTAGAGGTCCTGCCAGATTCCTTTGCCGCGCTTACTCTCTGCAAGCCAGTTGCAGCTCTATGAGCGCTATCCTTTGCAAGGCGGCGGCTTCGCGTTCACCTCCACTTGCGGTACGCAGGATAGATTCTGCAAGAAGATTGACATGAAGCGATTGCACAGGCTCCGGCAAGGTCGCTACTGCCGCCTTCAGAGCGGAGGTCATCACCTCAATCACATCGGGCGAAAAGGCCGCATTGGCAAAGTTCTGCATAAAATTGCTCTGCTCGCTCCAACCCGCTCTCTACAACGCCGGGAAAACCTGGCAGTTCCCTATGGGGCGTCACGCGAGTTGAAAGCACGGCATCGAGTATGTCCTCGCTTACGACATCGCAGAGCGGTGCCAGTCGAAGGTATGTGTTAGACACCAACGCGCCTTAACGCTCGGCGTAACGATGTTATCTTGACTTCTCGGGAACTTTGCAGTGTCACCAATCAAGTTTCTTGCTCTCCCACTTATCCTTCTGACTGTTCAAGAAGCATCCGCCGGCGATTGGGAGGTGTTTGGTCTTAAGGCACGCATGTCGGTAATGGATGCTGTTCCTATCATGGCCGGCGCTTGTGCCAGCAATATCGAAACACTCCAACCTCTGGCTCCTGTCGAAAATCTGGACAGGCGCATTTGTACGCGAGCAGACGGCTCATCGCTCGAAGTTTGGTTCCGATGCGGAAAGTTATTCGCAGCGTTCGTTCGTAAGAAGATCGAGGGCGGCAATGCCGCTACTGGAACCGTCTTGCAGGACTGCGGTAGGGAAACCAACATCGAAACTTTGGGTGAGCGTCGGATTAGTCTGAGCTGCGATGGAAATGGCTCGGTGACGATCGAATTTCCTCAGGTCGGGGAACGATTATCGCTGACTCGGAACTATTACGCTTTGTCGGGTCCTACTTGCCCTTGATGCAAGACATGCTATCCCACACCGCGCGCGGGTGGCGCACACTGGGCAATCGCTTGGTAGCAACTGTCCAGCAAGAGGGGCACGCTTAGATGACACAATACACTGAGTTTCCTGGTCCGCCGGGTTACAACGTCTTTCAACCGAACGGCATTAACGATTCAGGCGTGATCGTTGGCGTGGCCGGCAATCAAGGTCCCAGTCAGGGGTTTGTGTATCGCGATGGCATCTACACGCTGTTCAATGATCCATCGGCAGGAACTGGGGCTAATCAGTATACAGACCCGACAGCAATCAATGATCTCGGCGATATCACGGGGATCTATTTCGGCGGCGACGGTATTGGTCACGCATTTCTCTACAGCGGAAGCACGTTCGAAACACTGCCCAATCCTTCCGGTTACAGCGCCTTCCAACCGAATGGCATCAACAACGCAGGCGTCATTGTCGGCGTTGCAGGAAATCAAGCACCCAGCCAAGGTTTCATCTATAGCAACGGCGTATACACTGCGTTCAATGATCCTTCGGCGGGATCTGAACCCGGGCAATACACGCTACCTACCGCTGTCAACGACTCCGGCGATATCACGGGAATCTACACAGACGACAACGGCGTTGCTCACGCGTTCATCTACAGTGGGGGTGTCTTCACCACACTTTCCAATCCTCCGGGATTCGATGTCTTTCAGCCCAAGGGCATCAGCGATTCTGGCTTGATTGTAGGGGTGGCGGGCAATCAAGGACCCAGCCAAGGGTTTATATATAGTGATGGTGTCTACACGCCGTACAACGATCCGGCATCCGGTAGCGGTCCCGGTCAGTACACACTTCCCACTTCGGTTAGTGGTCGAGGAGAAATCTTAGAGACCTACACCGACGGCAACGGCATTACTCACCAGTCCGTTGCAACGCTGGAGTCTGAAATTCCTTGTTTCTGGCACGGCACGCTGATTTTGACTTCCGAGGGTGAGGTGCCGATCCAAAATCTTAAGGTCGGCGATGTGGTAGTCACGGTCGATGGGCGCGAATGCACCGTCAGATGGCTTGGCCGACGCACAGTATCCAAGCTGTTCGCCGAACCACTGCGAGCATTTCCTGTTCGGATCAAGGCCGGCGCGATTTCCGACAATGTCCCTTCCCGTGACCTTTTACTTTCGCCCGATCATGCCATTTTTATCAATGATGTGCTGTTACAGGCGGGCGCTCTTGTGAATGAAACATCCGTTTTGCGCGAAACGGACGTGCCGCACACGTTCACCTACTATCATATTGAGCTTGACGATCATTCTTTGATCTATGCTGAGAATACGCCGGCTGAGACGTTCATCGATAATGTGGGACGTCTCAGTTTCGATAACTGGATCGAACATAAAAATCTGCACCAACGTGCTGAACCAATTCTCGAAATGAAATATCCGAGGGCGAAAGCTCACCGCCAGGTGCCGCGTTCAATCCGAGATCAGTTGACTGAGCGCACTGCTGACTTTTCGGAAGGGGATGCTTCTACGGCTTAACGCTGCCCTGGGACGGCTGGGCAGGTTGATGTAGAAGTTGCATCATAGCATCGATCGGGCGACCGACTGAAACAATCCCGTCTGCCCTAGATAACGGACATTCAGCGGCACCGCGTCAACGGAAGTAATGGTCCGAAGCGCTATTAGCGCTGTCGGCGACTTACTTCCCGACGTTTTCGAGCCTGTGAATGTCCAATGGTTGCTTAGCGTCTGACGGCATGCACCAAGCTACTATTTTCACAGCATTAACATTGCTGGCTTTGAAAGTGTCCCAAATGCCCACACCAGCACTTTCACACGCCAACTTGTTGTCAAACTCCATGCTCGACGTGCTTTGCAACAAGAACGTCTTTCCATCGGGTGACACGAAGAATGCGAGAAGCAAAATGAACTTCATAGCGGGACCTAACGATTGAATTGAAGATTTCGTATCGTCTGCTCATTTTGCTGCCGATCCAGTCTTTCCTTAGCCTCCGGCGATACCCCTTGCGGCGCTGCAGGCGCCCCGGACGGAGTACGTCGCACGCGAGCTGGTGGCCTTATGCGGGGCTGCCCGTCTTCTCGGAATCTAATGAAGTTCTTTTCGGGAGATGCTTCCGAGACCTTCTGCTTTGTGAACGCTGGGAACTGGACGATGTTCGGAGCTGGCTTCGGGTCCTGCGTGAAGGTTATAGACAGCGTTTCATCGACTTCGTACCAACCACCGGCGTTTACAAAGTTTGTGCCTAGCGGGAAGTTGTACGTGAAATTGCCCGAGCCATCCAGGCGGACGACGATCTGTGCTGCAAAGGTTGGTTTATCGAAACTAACCGCTCCGGCCAACTCCGGCTGGTTTGTAGAATCAATGAGACGCTGCAGCCACTCCTGAATTCCAAAATCTTGGGCAAGCGCATGCGGAGTGGTCCTGGCATTATCACAATCGTAGTGGATCTTCTCGTTCAGAAGATCTCTGCCAGCCACGTAGTACGTAACCGCGCCGTTCTTCCAGGTCTTGATATCGATGCCTGCGCCGGGACTTGCGCCAACAGCAAACGTGTTGAAGTGATTGACCGCCGTGCCAGGAAATTTGGTGGTGCCGGTGAGACCGATGCGAGCGTTTAAATCCGTATCGACCTTCGGAGTCAGCTGGATCGACATGCTCCAATGCTGCGGAAAATCGGGCGGAAGTCGTGTGCCAGGGGGGACATGTTCGAAGGAATGCAGAGCGTCTCTTAGCTCACACGTTGCATGCAGAGTGATTGCCTTGATCGGCAGCGTAAGGTCAGGCGCCATCGCCGGCGTCGCTACGCAGCCAAACCCAAAAAGGCAGCTACCTAGAACGAAAACAGGTTTACCCCGCACCGGTTTTGCTCCCAAGACCCGCTGCTACCTTAAGGAGAGCATGAAAGCAGGTAAAGCTTTTTGTATTCGGGCCGATGACCGATGCTCTCGCAATTCGGAGATCAGCCCGGCAGCATTTTGCTGAAGAGCAGTCGTCCGCTGCGGGTAGTTCAACGGCGACCACCGAGAGCGGGAAAGTCCGATTAGTCACCTGAGCTGACATTGCCGTGCTTCCATCGCGCGATCTTTCACCACGAGAAAGGTTCGGATATTTCAAGCTGATAGCCGGGCTTCGGGTATTCGCTCCGGTATCACCGTTGCCCAGAGTGCAAGTTTAGAGGACGGCCGCTCCATTTATCACAATAGGACTCCATCATGGCACGCGCATCGATTAGTCTCGTTAATGTCACCAAGCCGACGGCCAATACTCCGGTCCTTCAGCGCCGCAACAAGTTTACGTCCAGCATCGATCAGCAGATTACCAAGATTGGGCTGTTCCGTGGAGGAAAGCTCCTCATTCGGCGCATCTGCGCCCGATAGAATGTCGAACGACAACCAATCACAAGAATTAAATGTGATTCTTCGGAATCAATCTGCCCGAAATTCGACGTCTAACCCGCGCGGTAGATACAGCCTGCTGTCCGGCCTCCTACTACTCTCGATGCCAGCATCTGCTCTCATAGCCGATCTGATATTTCGCTATCAGAGCTACGGCTGGGTCAATGCGATTGGTATGTTGATTGTCCCGCTCGCTATATTCTGCTGGATCTTCTCAACTATCAGAGCGATCCACCTGCTTGGGCGTAGCCCTTGACCGCGCAGTCGCCCTTGGTGGTGGCCGACGACACAGGCAATGCAGTCTGGCGCAAGTGCTTCACCAGAATAATCGCCAGATGTTCCGTAGCAGGGAACAATAGGCGGGTCACGGCGGTTCTCGCTCAGGAGCCTTCCATGAGCTTGAGACGGTCGATCGAGCGACTCGGACCTTATCCCTCGCTGTTTCTGCTGGCGCTTCCGACGGCGACGGTCGAACCTCTGAAGCTTGTCGCGGTGGCCGTGGCGGGAAAGGGCCACTGGATCGCCGGCACGGCGATGATCGTCGTCTGCTATGCGCTCAGCCTTCTGCTGGTCGAGCGGCTTTTCCAAATCGTCAAGCCGAAGCTTTTGATGATGCCGTGGTTCGCGAAACTCTGGGAGGCCTTTATTTCTGTACGGACGCGCGTATGGATGGCCCTAAGAGGGTGCGTTGGACTTTCGCCATGACCACCGATGCTATGGAAAGCAGCCAGGCCTGTCGGTGGGGAAGACTTGCCCGACCGCTACTGTGCAAAGGCTGGCCCACTTTGATGTCTGTTTCGTCAATCGGCCGGTCGATAGCATTTACTCGCCTAATGTTTGCTTCGTCTGTTCCTTTGAGGTTGCTGTGGACTGGTATTTGCCTCGGCATTCGACGAAGAGAGAGCATCTACCCGACCGCTGATCGAACCGAGCTGATCGGAGAGAAGTTTGCGTTCTCCTTGTTCTGCGGCAATCCGGCGTTGAAGCTGGCTCACTTGGTCGGCCAACGTCGTTTGACCGTTCTTAATGTCGTTCAAACTTTGTTGGAGGGCCGCTAGGGTGTGCTGCGTCTCGTCACCGTGCAGCACCTGATGGGGCGCATTCGCGGCTTCGAGCGCCTCAATCCTGTTGTTCATCCAAATAACGCTTGCGACGCCCGCGAACACCACGAGAGCAACGATCACCCACGGAAGTGCCGATTGACGCACGCGGGCCGGAGCTTGGGAGTCTTCCATTCTGACCTCGATTAGGAACGAGCGAACCTAACGCTTGGATCGAAGGTTTGTTGCCAGTCCCCTTTTGCTGCCAGCATAGGAATGTGCATCTGCAAGATCTGGCGGACTAGCGAGGCAGCACCGAGGGAGAGACCTCAATGACGCGCCCCTGAACTGAGGAAAACTTTCGGTTTTAAGGAACAACAGGGCCCATCCAGCATCGCCAAGCCGTTCCGAGCCGCCCCCTGGTCGGAGCAACAATGCGGCCCTCGCCTTCCCCCAGAGCGGGGGCCGTGCCACTGCAATTTAGGCAAGGCCGTCCCTAGAAAATAAGAGGGGACCGACCATCTCTTATGCCAGCTCACTAGCCACAATTCCACAAGAGCTGTTTTCGATTCGAGCATAACGATGCCAGGTTCAGCTCTCGATACTGATGAGACAATACTCGACTGCGCGAGGCAATACGCGTGCTTGGTCGCGGCATTCCCTTTCGCGCATCGCGAGTGCAAGCAAGGCTTCCTCGATCAGATGGATCACTTCCTCGCACGCGGCAGCGAATTTCATCGGGTGGTTAGAAGAAGAAGGCAGTGGCGACTCTCTGGTGACATTCTGAGTTCGGTCGTCGGTCGAGCCGAAATCAAGCGGACAATCAGCACGTCTGAGGCCGAAGCCATACAACACTATTACGCGACGCCATCCGTCTCTCATTTGGCTACGCTTTCAGGCGAAGAACTATCCGGATTAGCTGACCTCATGGAGGGATGGGCTCAGGATAAACGCCTCGATTGCCGCTCAACGATTGAGCTACTCGGTTGGTCCGATGGCATGCGGAGTTTGGTCGACGTGGTCGGCGACAACTATATGCCTCCGCCATTGCCCGCGGGCACGAAGCCTTCGCTGTTCAAGTTTCTTGCGAGCAAGATGCATAGACGATGACTCGAGCAGGGCTTCTGATCTCTGGCGAACTTCCTGCTCACGTTCCAAACCTGCTAGACCGAAGGTCTGGTTCAACTCAATCAGATTGAGTAGCGCATCTTCAATCGATCGGAGATGCGGGGAAGAGAAGCCAGGAAGCGAAGCCTCGCCTAAAGTAGCGGTCGGACGAAAGGCTCGGCTCTTTAGCCGTGGGCGAGCCGCCATGGTTTGCAACGTAGGTCTAGCTCCGGGGAGCGATTTCCCACAGTCTCCGGATGCCTATTTAATCGGCTTGCGCAGTCTTACGCCTGGGCCACCTCCATTCTCGTGGATAAACTCGACCCCCGCCAAGCTTAGCGCGCTTAGAATCTTGGAAGAAGTATCGGCGCGCCCCCCGAGAAAATGGTCTGAAGCTTCCAATCTCTTGATCGTCGGAATCGAAACACGCGCTGACGCCGCCAAATCTTCTTGAGACCAACCGAGCAAGGCGCGCGCGGCTTTCACCTGCCGAATCGATACTTTTAGTATTGACATTCCACCTCGATTGACTAGATACTTTTAGTATCAATTACGAATTGAGCTTTCAGGAGGATACAGAGATGCAATTTTTTGCCAACCCGCGGGACGATCGGCGCACTTTCATCGGGGGGTCAGACGCCCGGACCATCATGGGAGAGGATCAGGACAAGCTCGTCAGGCTTTGGCGCGAAAAGCGGGGCGAGATCGAGCCGCAAGACCTCAGCCAGGAGCTCATCGTCCAACTGGGGACCATCACCGAAGACCTCAACCGCACCTGGTACGAGCGCAACTCACAGCAAACCGTGCGTGACGTCCAGCGCCACGTGCGGCATTCCGTTCATAAGTGGGTGGGAGCCACCCTGGACGGACGCGTCGAGCAAACGGGAGCGGTATTTGAGGCCAAATTCATGCTGCCGTGGAATTTCTCCGAAGAGGCGGCAGCCGAAAAGCATATGGCACAACTGCAGCACAACATGTGGGTCGTGGCGGCGCGCTCCGCGGTGCTCTCGATCATCACCGGCGGCGGGAAGTGGGTCGAAATCACAGTCAATGCCGATCCGCTCTACCAACACCTGCTGCTGACCGCTGAGAAGCGGTTCTGGCGCTGCGTGCAAACGGGCGAACCACCCGTCTTGTTCGGCATCGAGGCGCCCCGACCCCGCCTTGAGGCGGTGAAGGTTGTCGATATGTGCGGTTCAAACTCGTGGGCTGATCTGGCCGCAACTTACCTGCGAACCCGAACGGCCCATGACGAGCATGAACTTGCAAAGGGAGAGCTCAAAAAGCTTGTCCCGGAGGACGCCAAGGAGGCAATCGGGCACGGCATTAGAGCCAAACGGTCGAAGTCCGGCGCTATCAGCTTTGATGCCATGCAGACGGAGGTCGGCCATGCATCAGTCCAGTGAACGCATTGGCACCATCGCGGCAGCGTTGGCTCGCGCTCAGGCCCAGCTTACCAATCCAGAAAAAAGTCTCACCGCCGTCATTCAATCACCTTTCCCACGGGAATCGTATCGGACGTTCCGGTACGCCTCGCTCGCGAGCGGATTGGATATCGTCCGCAAGACCCTCAGCCAGCAGGAGATCGCAACAATTCAGACCACGCGCATCGAAGCTGATACTGGTCAGATCCGCCTGACGACCATGCTCGCGCATTCCTCCGGCGAGTGGATATCGTCGGACTGGCCAGTCTGCGCGGGCAAGGAGACGGACGCGCCCCACCGAATGGGCGCGGCGCTTACATATGCTCGACGATATGCCCTTTTTACCCTCGTCGGCATCGCTGGCGAGGACGATCTGGACGCGCCAGACCTGGTCGTTCCTGCTCCGACGGCTCCTCTGCCACAAGCTCCTCATGGATCAAAAGGTAAACCCACAAATACTAAGTTGAGCCGCGCGCCGACGCTGGATTCGCACCAATCAGCCGAGTTGCGGACGCGCATGCTCGGCGAACTTAAACGCCTAGTACTGAGCGAGGACCTGCTTGCTTGGGCCAAGATCAACTTACCGATCAAAAACACTCTTCAAGCGGCGGACGCAACTGCCGTCGAGGCCGCCTATCAGTCGCGGCTTGAGGCGTTGGCCTCTCCCGAAGCAAGCGCCAGCAACCAGGATTCGTCAGCAGCAGATCAACTTCGTCCGCTGCAGTTCATCGCAAAAGCGGACGTAGACAGCGAAGTGGCTGAAGTGGAGGCGCGGCACCCCGCTCCCACCCTCGCCTTCCCGAAAGAGCCCCCGCGCAAGCGGAGCAAAGCACACCTCTTATTTGTTCGAGGGCAACCCTGCTTGATCTGCAAGCAGTCACCATCGGATCCGCATCATCTGAGGTTCGCCCAGCCACGAGCCCTCGGGCGAAAGGTAAGTGACGAGTTTACTGTACCGCTCTGCCGGTCCCACCACCGCGAGCTGCACCGACATGGTAACGAGAGAACTTGGTGGACTGACGTGCAGATATCACCGCTTCCTGTCGCAAGGCAATTATGGGAATCTAGCTCCGTCCACGGATCGCACGAGTAAATTTTTGCGAGGAGGACAAGGTTCGGTGGACAGCAACCTCATCAAAGTGAGGCGGAGCATCCTGTCATCGTTCACGCCCTCGACATGGGCACGGCAGCCATGAACCGCGGCGATACCGGTCTGGTCTGGCTTCGACCGGCCCAGGTCTTCTGACCCGCGCATTTGCGCTGGAGTGGGCAAGTGGACGCCCTGGTGGAGTACTTCGGTGAACTCAGGTGCTCGATCTCGGCCATCTCCAGCGTGTGATCGGCATCCACTGCCGCGTGCGATACAAGTCGACTGACCGGCATTGGAGCCCTACCGCCTTCTAGCGTGACCGCCGAAAGAGCAAGTCGAGCTGATGATGCCGGCGCCGAACCGCTGTCGAGCAACCATCGGAGCGCGCTTGAGGACGGAAACCTCGCCCTCCCAAGCCCCTATCCTCAACGGTCCTGAACGAAATAAATTGGACACCGTCTCACAGCTTGCAGCACTGATTAGGCAGCGTAAGCGCACAAATCTTCTAGATCGGTTGAGCCGTTATCGATCCATTCTAAGCGCATTACTCCCTCATTGCTCTTGAGCCGATAGCGGGTCGCAAATCTCGGCCGCTCATGCGGTCCAGATTCTGGCGAATGGCGGAACTAGCAGAGTCGGGCTTCAGCGGCAGAGTCTGAGCCATTCAATCACGGTGACGCGTCCATGATCGTACAGTCCGCTACGCCTCGCGAGGTCTTCTAAATCCAAAAGTGCTTCGTCAATTCTTCGTTGACAATGATATCTCTGCTGTGAACAATTTTTTCCGAACCATAGAATGCTTTTATCGCTTCATAGTCGTCATCACCATTCAAAGCTTCCTTGACCGTATGGAAGTACATTGGCTCATCTTAAAGTTGGGATCGATTGCGATGCTGTCACACGGCATCATTGATAGCGAACGGCCACTTTGCGTGCCAATCTCAAGGTATCGTTGGGCGCCCAACTGAGTGGCCACGCTTTGCATGAATTCTTTGTATTCGCCCCCAGCGTGACGGACCAATTCCTCGCCCAATTTACACTATCGATATACATGATGGTTCAACGTCTCCTTCATTGAAGAAATTATGTGCCCCTTGGCTTACCATCAATCAATACTTGATCTCGGAAGCAACGCCAGCTACTCTTTCATAAGCCGGCATACGTCCAGCGATCGACGGCTTCGCAGCTAGCGTTGCCAGTTGGACAGAGCCTGATCGCGCGGTCGCGAATGCCGTATGTAGATACGAGCCGCGCCAGAAGGATTTAACTGGAGCGGCGAAACGACCCAATTGTAGAGCCGGAGGTCGTTACGACATCTATTTTATTCGCAGACGCGAAGATACTAGGATTTGGCCTGAATTCAAATCCATGATTGCCGCTGCCGATACTTCCGCGACTTCCAATATGCAGATCGGCCCTGTACGCATCGGCGACTACTTCGCCCACGGGTTCTCCATCAAACAATATCCGGACCATCACCCGCACTTCTGGATGCCGGATGTATTGCGCCCAGCCTCCGATGAGGACGGGACGGCAACTGTCGAGGGCGCCGTGAATTTTTTCGCCATCAAGAATTTCGTCGATGCCGCTATTGATGGCTGCGATGTCAGCTCTGCATTGATCGTGGACTAAGCCGAAATCAAAACCATCGACCTTCTTTTTGAGAATCTCAAGGCGATGCGCTCTCATCTCGGCCAGCGCCTCTATATTACTCAATTTGACGTAAGATCGCACAACGGATCGTATTCCAGCTTCGTCAGCCACGGCCCACCCCAGAGCGTTCCCTAGGGTCTTCTTATCTTGCCGCTCCTCCCTTTGGCAAATGCCTGAGCCTTCAGTGCTTGCTCGTTGGCTTGGCTCAATAATGGTGCGCCGGCGTCCAGACCGAAATGCATACCTTCAGATGGTAAAGCGACCGCGCCCGCCCAAATGCCTACTCTTAACGACTTGATGTACGCAGGACGCAAACTGATAGAATTAGGTCTAGGAACGCTCGAAAGGGGGCGAAATCCGCTGACGAACAGGGCATATACTAGAGCCCATACACAAACGAACAATCAATACAATGACCGAATATATCCGATATACAACCGATGCATCATTTCTAGCTGGAACGCTCTTTTCCCGGGCCAGCATAGATCAAATCCTGTTGGGGCGCTCTCCCCGGCAGGACGAAGTTTTTTGCCCCATTGCGGGCACCCCTGAGATGCCCCGTTGGTTCATTCCTCGGGAGCAGCACGCATGCAATCTCGTGTTTGATGCGATCGCCGCACGAGTACTAACGGTGCCAGACCCCTGGACTGGCGATCCAGTGCAAGCGACAGCGTGTCTTACGGCGCGAGTGCCGGACGGTCTCCCTTTCGAGACGCTACCGCTTTACTACAAATTTGTCACTGCCGACGGCCGCAGTTTCTGGCTGATCAATTTCTCAACCAAACCTCGCTTCACCCAAATTTACTTTCCAACCGAAGAGCTGACTATCTTTGACATCGATCACGGGCAAGCAGCCGCCCTCACCAAGCTTCTCAAAGATCTCTTAGCAGCCGCACCATCTCCACAGCACATCAATCAAAGAGTAATTGGCGTCGTCGATCAGCTCGACAACTTCGGCCATCAGATGATCAATCACCTAAGCGGGCTTCAACGCCTAATTGATGAAGGGTTGGTTCGACAGCTGGATGAGATTTGGCTGATTGGCCCGGAGTATTTCGGCCCTGTCGAGAGTATCTTTCCGGAGCTCGCTGGCAAGGTTATTCGACGGGCTCGCTGGGACGTCGCACCAATCCTGGACTCAAACAACGCATTGCTTTTAAGGTTAGGATCAAACGTTTTCACTACCAGGCTCAAAGATCGAATCTTGACCATCGCGCGCGCGCGCCATCGCTCATTCGTCCAACCATCCGCATCACCGATATTGGCCGTGACGGTTCGTGCCGGAGCCCGGTCATGTCTAAATCTAGGTAAAACGGTTTCAAGACTTGTCCAATCTCTACTGACAGAATTTCCAAATCTGGGAATTGTCCTAGACGGCTTCGTGCTTGCCGAAAGCTCAGTGATAGCCAATTCCGCAATAGCGACGATTATCGACGGCAGCTCAGAGAAATTGATTAGACGCGAGCAGGCGATCGCGAAGGAGATCGCGGCAACTATTCCGAAATCGGTTTTGGTAGCCAATTTGATTGGATGCACAATGATGGAATCGTTGAATGCGATTCAGATGATTGATGGGTATTTTTCCCATGTTGGGACGCTACAACACAAGCTCGGCTTCTTTACAGAGGCTGCAGGCGTGGTGCATGGACCGCGGCAGCAGCTGGAAGAACCAGACGGCGGGTCATTCCAGGTAAACTTTGGTCGCCCACCGACATTCTTGTCGAAGGACGCTATTGTCGATCAATTTGGTTCAATTGACCGAGCATCGAGACACGCCGATTATGAAATCTTTGACTTTGATGACGTTCTCAATACCGTAAGGAACGCTCTGAGGTCGGGGACCGGTCGCAGGAGCCACGGGGATAACAGCTACCACGACTCTCCGATACCGCCGCCGACTTTGACGACTTGACTGGCTCTGATATCAACGTAGCGAGGAATCTTCTATGTTGCGCGAAGACGGCGATGCGGATTTCGATTCAATCCGCAAAACTCTACTAAGTGTAGAAGGCCAAGTTGACCTCTTGCTCAAGGAGAGCACCCCGGAGAATCATGAGCGATTCTTTGAGGGTTTCTGCATCTCTAACGCGCACAGACGTAGTTTCGTTGAAGAGTCCCCGGCATCCGTAAAGGCTAACCTGTCCGGCGGACAAATAACCCCAAGCCGAGTACCCAAGATAATTCACAGAATCTGGCTCACGAATCCAGAAAGGCCAGCCTTCCCGCCGGAAGAGTATCTAAAGCGAATTGCCAACCAATGCAGCCGACTTGGAAATAGCTACCGCTATTTGTTTTGGCATAACTCAACCCCAGCAGCGTCCAAGCTAAGCGAATATTTCCAAAGCGCACCTTTAGTTTTCTGCGATATATCCTCACTAAGTGACAAACTACTTGTAGGCCGCATTGAATTAGCCATCGCACATCAGAAGTATGTACTTGCTGGAGATATCAGCAAATATTTGGTCTTACGTGAAATCGGAGGCATTTACGCCGATCTAGGTGTCGACTTCGGACGCGCCTTGCTCGACCTTGTCCAATTTAGCGACATTTCCCTTTTCTTAGACGCGGGCCTATTTTTTCAACCGGCATTTATGGCGACCGCCGCCAACGCTCATCCATTCCGCGCTTGGTGCTCCCTGTTGTCTCAACCAGAAGCGATAAGCGCAATTGGACTACGATCAGCCTCTCGATTTACGGCCGGCAATGAAATTTGGGTCCATGGAGGAGTTGGCTTTACCGCCGCGTTGATGCTATTTTATGATTTGTCTTACAGTTTATTAGCGGTGCCTCCAAATAGAGGTCTTCTGCACCATGAATCACAGGGCTCTTGGTATCGCCCCGGTAACCGATACGGAAACATCACACTTGCATCCGCGCCGATAACTCATCTGAATCTAGACCTTCATATGAAATACGTGCAAGAAAACCGCAACGACACACCGCAGCTGCTCGTTGGTCCGAGCAAAGTTAGATCGCATCTGTCGCAGCACCTAAATGGACTATACTGGCTAAGCTAGACCACTCATAGGGTGAAGATGGCCCCTCATGTCGGCGCGCGCTAGACGAACTCGTCTCATTGCCTTGTTGCTGGTGGTTGGATCAACTCCAACCCTAGCTACGGAAGTAATTCCCTGCGCTATCAGATGGGACGCCTGGTATAACCCCACGTCGAGCTCGTTAACGGCTCAAAGGCAACTGTCCCCGGTCGAATGGCAAGATCGGGCACCAAGACACTGTGTTGTCAGCTCGCCAAGCAGCATAAGTTGCAACGGCAGTCAAAAAGTAATCGATGACGAAGTTCGCAGCTCTGCAGATATTGGTGGCCTAAAGTGCTGGGCATTTGACAAATACGCTGAGCAAAGCAGCTTGACGAGCGCGTGGAAGCTCTTCCAAAGCAGCGCGATTAAAGACAAGGTGAATTGGACTTGGATAACTGGGCTCGCACTCTTCGGCTCTCAATCTCAGCGACAAAAGTCCATAGCGGCCCTCGCCGAGAACATGCGACAAACTAACTACCAGAAAGTGGATGTCAAAGAAACGAACCGACCGGTTCTTTTCATCTTATGGTTTGAGCCGGAGTTCAAAGCTACATTTGATGGCAACTTTGAGAACGTTAAGCAGATGCTCGATGACTTGGAGATCGAGCTTCGGTCAAGCAAGATTGGTCGTCCCTATATTGTAATATTGGGAGGAAGACCTGAAAGAGTAGCTGAGATTGCCAAAGGCGTCGGCGCAGATGCAATTGGAACCTACAATATTCCTCTCAGGCCGACCGAGCATGGCTCATTTGAGTCCCTCAGCCAGCAAACTCGATCGTTTTGGTTGCGTCTTGCTGCGATGCGAATGCCCATCGTTCCAACCATCATGAGTGGATTCGATCAGCGACCAGTTACGTCGGGCGCCACCGCGGCAGACGGTTCGCGGGTCATCTACAACGTCGCAACCGATGAGCAATTGTCTCAGGAAGTGAAGGATGCAGTCCAATTCATTGGGCGTGCCGATACTGCTCCATCAAAGCTGCTGCTCATCTACTCGTGGAATGAAAACTCGGAGGGTGGCGGGGCGCTAAATGAGACTCTTGGAGACCCGACCGGAAATCGACTACGAGCATTCAATCGGGGATTGCAAGCAGGTAACTAATTAGCACTCTAGGCTGGATCTGACCCGAACTGAGCGAGAAGAGAAAGAGCCCGATGGCGATCAAAGCGATCAGATTTCAGAAAGAAGCTCAATCGACGAGCCTTGGCTATCTCGTGGAAAAACTCCAACAGTACATGATAGTGTGGTCTATCACTAAAATCGTGTACTCCAATTATCGCACCCGGGACCGAGCGAAGAAGGCACTGGATTGCGCACGCAACTCGAAATCTTCCATCTATAAAGAAAAGATCAGACGTCTCAATTCGCGAACGGCTCCAAATCAGTTCATGATACGTCGGCCATCGATCTTTGAACTCGTCGTCTTTCGGAAAACCCCACTCTTTCGTCGGACCGATATCCGCAAAGACCAACTCAGGATGCGTTTCGCATCCGCGCGTTTCATGGGCGACGCGGTCCAGCCAGTCCTTGGATGAGTCTATGGAAACGATCCACTGCTTCTTGCTGGAAGCCGCGAGGAAAGTACTGCCACCTGTGCCAAACTCTACATACCTTTGAGAGCATCTTGCGAAGCTTTCAAATAGGATGCGCTCATCTCGCTCCATGGCGACATCCATGGTCAACTCCTAGAGGCCACGTCGGCCTTGATCCAACCGCTCGATCGAATAACTTCGCAAAGCTTCTAAATCAGAATGCCTCCTTAAACTCTGCAGGTATGCTCAGAAGCTCACGCCCGAATTTTACGGTATCGACCCAATGTGTGTTGCCATTTTCAAGTCGCTCGCTTGCTTTGAATTCTTGAAGATAAGCCCCGAGAATCCCGGCGCTTGCCGACCATGGATCACTGGATACAACTGGTAGTCTAGCCCATTGCTCTACCATTCCAACCATGTTCTGGTCCGGAACTCTTTGATGACTGCCAGCATTCTCTCTGGCCCACGGCATTTCGCGAGTTGTCTTCAATCGCTCCAGCGTCTGCGTCATGTCGGCGTAGCGCAGGTGGAAGAGGAACAAATCACCGAATTTGGCGGGCAGTTCTCTACTATGAAAGCCAGGCCACCAGGTCACTGGCTTAGACGTTAGGTTCGGTTTATTCATTGCAGAGCTGTAATGCACATAGCTTCGCTGCTGGAGGATCGGAAGGCTCGGATCGAGCGCGCCTTCTTCGGGAAGCTTGTGCAGCAAATCCAGTCCTATTGATGTAACGTAGTCTGGCCTGACCTTTTGGCAGTAGTCAGCGATGCCGTTGAACTTGCGCGGATCCGCAACAAGTATTTCGTCACAGTCCGTATAAAATACGTAGTCATAGTAACGCAGCAGATTGTTCACGAGGTCGCCAACAAAGAGAGTTCTCTTCTCGTTGTCTTGCGGCGACCTGGGGAGGCGGATCTGGTTGAACCCCTGCAGACTGTCTGTAGAACCATCGTTCGAACCGTGGTCGATGATATAGCACTGCCCGGGCCCGAGTTGCGATCCGTAGTATTTAGTCCAGATCGGCAACTTATACTTTTCGTTGAAGACCATTGTGACGGCTGCGACCTTCATGCAATCCTCTTAAAGCCTTCCTTGGGCTCAAACGACAACTAAAGACACGTCAACTCTTCCCTCTTCAACGCGCGACACGAAGGAAGATCGCGGGCTCGCCGAAGGAGGGCGGCTTTTCTTCATATTTCGAAAAATGTGGAACGTCGATCCTCTACAAGAATGACTACCAGTTGCACCCTCCTTCAGCGATCGAGGAGGACCTTCTTCCACTGATGCGCATTTTCCTCTTCAAGTGCATTCGGGCTTCGCCCCTCGCCTGCTCCCACCAGATTGAAATGCTGGTCAGCTGACGAGACGGCTCCCTTTTTGATCCCCCCTACGACGTCTGGATACTTCTTCAAGTACCAGTCCTCGTCCACGATCGCCATTCCACCCCGTCGCCCCTCGAAATATCCGAAGCCGATAAAGTGCATTAGCCCGCTCTCGACATCTCCCCTGTCGACTGCCTCCCTTACATCCGGGTTTGCAGCCAAATAACTATCCTCATTGAAATCCGCCTGCGCAAGCGCGATCTGGAGCAGGAGTTTCAGGAGGGAAAGAGGGACCTTGACCTCCTGAGCGGCCTCGGCCTGGTCCCGAGTGGAATTGAGGCTCTTGAGCAGCGGCTCGTAGGGAGGGACAAACATTCAGACTTCTCGCTAGTCGCGGGTCGCGGTTTTTTGGCTGACAAAGGTCGCAGATTTGCCTGATCGGCCTGACTTGGACACAGGCGGCGCTAGGCCACGCTTTTTCTGAGCGGAATCGGCCTTCTTAGACGGTTCAACCCTGGTCTTCGCGTTGACCTTCCCCGCTTTTTTGGCAGGCCCGCGTGAAGTCGCGCCAGGTTTGGCAGCTTTCGGCCTAGCCGCCTCACCGAGTTTGACTTCACCGGCGTGCTTGACAGATTCGTGTGTGCCGGTTGCAGCAGACACCTCCTGAGGCACCTCTGCTGGAGGGAGGAGCTGACGGGTGACCTCGTCGACATAGGCCGCTTGGGCGAGCGCCTGCTTCTTCGGCAGTTTGACCGCGCCGCGGATCGCCGCGTGCATTGCAGCAATTTCAGCGACGTGCTTTTCGGCCTTGAGGGAGTGGGTGACGCTTTCGGCGTGCCGGCGGTGGACGTTGAGGGGGTCGGCCACATAGGCGATTTTGGCGCCGGCCGGGATGAGCGCCTGTAGGTAGAGGCGCCAGTCGCCGGCCATGCGGAAGTCCTTGAGCTCGGAGCCGCAGGCCTCGAGCGCCGTGAGCAGCGCCTCGCGGCGCCAGACCACCGAGCTGACGTTCAGGATCGTGTTCTTGACCGCAAGATAGCGCGCGATGAAATCCGCCCCGCTGAACACCTCGCTGCGCGAGAGCGCCTCCGGCTCGATGCTCGCATAATAGGGCTTGTAGCTCGCATAGACCTCCCGCCCCTCCGCATCGATCGAGCGCGAATCGGAGAAGGCGAGCGCAATGTCGGGATCGGCCTTCATGAGGCCGACCAGGCGCGCGAGGAATTGTGGATCGGACTGATCGTCCGCTTCCGCGATCCAGAGGAATTCGCCGCTGGCCATCTCGGCTGCCTTGGTCCATTGCGCAAAGACCGATCCGGAGTTCTCCTCGTTGATGATGAGGGCGAGATCGCGCTGCCGGCTTTCTGCAAGCTCCATGATGACCTCGACGCTGCTGTCGGTCGAGGCATCGTCCAGTACGAGGATTTCGTCGACGGGATGGGTCTGATCAAAGATCGTATCGAGCCGCTCGCCGAGGCAATGGGCGTAGTTGTAGTTTGGCACCGCCACCGAAACGGCTGGTAGAGTGGGCGCAGCAAGCTCGAGCAGGCCCTTGACGTAATTGGGGAACGAGAAATCCTGCTCGATCAGATCCATCATGCGATCCCGCTCGGCCGGCGTGACCGGCGATCGGATGAGTTCGCCGATCGCTCGTGCCATGGCCGCTGTATCGCAATACTCGACGACCCGGCCAAGCTTGTTCTCCAGCAGGAATTCAGGGATTCCGCCGGAGTTTGCGAAAGCAACCACGGGAACGCCGATGCCGAGCGCTTCCAGAGCAACCGTTGGGAATGGATCTTCGCGCGAGGTGAGCGCAAGCACGGAGGCGGCCGAATAGAAGGTCTCCATGTCGCTACGGAAGCCGATCAGATGAAACGTCTTCGTAGCCTCTGCCGCCGCGACTTCGCCCGCGAGCCATTCCATCATGCCGGGATCGTGGTCGCCGACCCACACGAAATGGACGCTTGAATTGTTCAGATGCGCAAGCCGCCAGGCCTGCAGAAACAGGTCGAACCCTTTGCGTAAGTCAGCATAGCCGACGCCGAGCACGACTGGCGCGCCCGCCGGGATACCCAGTTCGTAGCGCAGCTGCCGCGCCTTGTCCGGTGCAGCCTCGATCTGCTTGTAGCTGCCTTGCGGGAAAATCACGAAGCGGTCGGATTTGTCCTCCTCAAGCTTAAGACCCGCCACGAGACTATCCTGGACAAAACGCGAAGCAAACACGACCTTGTGTGAGGCGGTGATGCTGCGCCGCGCCAGATCCTCGAGGTTCTTTTCCCGTAGTATCCGCGGCAGTTCGTGAATGAGACTGATCGTTCTGATGCCGCGGCCGGTGAGGAATGGTACGACGCTGCCGCTCGCTGACGTATTCACGATAGCAGCCGTTACCCCCTGGTCGCAGAGCTCAGCGAGCTTGCCCGGAAGCTCGTTGACGCCGCGGACGATGGTAACCGGCGCCACCTGCGCATATTCAGACTCAAGCTTGCCGCCTTCCATGAGCAGGAAGCGGACGTCGACGTTGAACCCGCTTCGCAGCGTCTTGCCGATGTGAAGCAGAAGGTGCTGCGCGCCGCTCGGAAACGCGTCATGCCCCACCAGCAGCAGTTTGGGCATGGTGGCATCGCGCTGGATCCCGGCAACCGCCCGCGCTGTCGCATTCAGATAGGCTGATCCGTAATAGAGGTCAGGCTCGAGATAGGCGCCCTCGCACCATTCATTCCAGGCATTGACGCAAATGATGCGCTCGCCGAAGAACGTTTCGGTCTGAGCGCGCTCGATCAAAGCTGACAGCCAGGCCTCGTATTTCGCCGGCGTGGAGCCCTGGATCACCAGACCAGATCCCTGACGCCGCGCGTCATTGTCCCAGCTAGGCACCACCGTCTTGATCAGCGGGAAATCCGCACGCGGCTCTTTCAGCGAATAGTCGACCACATCCTCATAACGGTAGACCTGACCGTTAAAGGTGTCATCGAACAGCTCGACCTCGTTGTTGATACGTGGCGTGAACTTGGTGATCTTGTGCGGCGGAAATTCAATCGCGCCGTCCAGTCCATAAATGCGGGGGTCGAAATCGTCGAAGCTCTGGCTCATCACGATGATTGGATGTTCGCCAAACTTCTCGGCGAAGATCTCGCGCCAGCGTTCAATGACCTCCTTGGCATTCGGGATGATGCCAGGCCGATACACCATAAGGAGCGGCCGGCCATCGATTCGAATATAGCGCGGATCGGAGAAATGCCGCGCATAGTCGGCGAGCAGCAGTTCGTCATCCTCGGCAAGATAATCCTGCGAGATCAGAACCTCGCCATCCATCCCGTCCCAGCGCCGGGTCCAATTTTCGTTCGCCCACATCAGGCAGAACGGCATGTCGACGTCACGGGTCTGAAGGAATTGTTCCAGCGGCCGCTCCAGCAGCCGCTTGCCGTTGAACCAGTAATAGTAGAACACGAAGCCATCGATGCCGCTGCGCCGCGCAAGCTCGACCTGCTTGCGCATCGTGTTGATGTCTTCGAGGCTATAAAAGCCGAGATCGCGCGGCACGCGCGGCTGATAGTGATCTTTGAAGCGCGGGACGCCGCGGGCAATATTGGTCCATTCCGTAAAGCCCTTGCCCCACCATTTGTCGTTCTCGGGGAAGGAGTGGAATTGGGTGAGATAATACGCCAGAACTTTGGCGCGTCGCTTGGCTCGCGGCGGCAGCGGTTGCAGCTCCTCGAACAGCGGTCCCGTCCGCGTGAATCTCCGGATTTCTGCAGGGATGGTCGCCTCGTTCAGCGGCGGCTTCGAGTAGACGCCCTTCTCCTCGCGATGCTCCAGGAAATGCACCAGCGGGTTCTGGTCGAATTTTCCCCCGAGATACCGTTGCGCGTAGAAGCGCACATCGAACTCATCCGAGGGATTACGCCCCTCCTTGAATCCGTAAGACATGAAATGCTCGAACGGATCGACGCCGGCTTCGCGAATATCAGGGTAGGCCGACAGATAATATTGCGCGTCGAATTCCGGGATCGGACTGAACTGCCCCTTGCGATTTGCCAGATAATGACCCAGCGGGCTTTCGCTTGGCGTCAGTCCGTAAGACGTCCGATACCAGGCCGGGTCGAAATGTGGATTGGGCCTCGTTCCGGCGGGTTCACCAATGCGTGCATAGTGCAGCAACGGATTGACGCCGGAGCTGGTCACGTCAGGATTGGTCGCGATGTACCAAGCCGTATCAAACAGGACGTTGGGACGCCGTCCCTCCAAAAAGCCGTGCAGGAAGAAATGCTCGAAAGGATCAACGCCGGATTTTGCAACGTCACCATAGGTGCTGACGTAGTAATCGGTGTCGAACAGCCCGTGTCGAACCAAATAGTCCTTTGCGATTTTCAGCTGCTCCGGCGTGACACCTGCCTCGTTAGCAGCCGTGGTCTGCCCCGATTTTTTGGGAGCGTTCGACTTGCTTCCGCCAGACTTCCGGTTGGCGGAGGTTCGGACGAGACCGCTGACAAAATCCGACATCTGAAGCGCCCCAAATCAAGAAGCAGGCCACGTCCTCCAAGCAAACCTGGTGCCACCGGACGCCGAAATTGAATCGAAGAGACTGCCCTTGCTGTTTCTAGATGCCAGCAGAACCTGGCGCAATGCAGCCAAGCAGAGTGTCGTATTTAATCTTAATTCATGGGCCCGTTTCGTCGAAAACAGTGTCGCAAAAGTCACTCACTACGTGCCCCCCTTATGTCTCGGGCCCGGTTCGCTGAGCTCTTGATTAATGTTGCTGCGCTGGCGTGCTTTAAAGCCTCACGGCGAACGGTTCGATGGTGCGGACGCGTAGACAACGCAACTGTCAAGCTGGCCCTTACCTGGTCGGGCCGCGGTTCAGGGCGGCAAGGCGCTGCCGCGCCATTTCATTGCCCTGCTGTGCGGCTTTCTCATACCACCTGACAGCCATGTCTGCATTTGTGGGAGCGCCGGAACCTGCAGCATAGGCGTCTGCGAGCGCAAGCTGGGCCGCGGGCATGCCTAGTTCGGCAGCTCGTTCGAACCATTCGACCGCCTTTTCCGCGTTCCGCTCGCAGCCCTGGCCCTTGGACAGCATCACCGCGAGATTGAATTGGCCGAGCGCATGGCCCTGCTTTGCCGCCGCCTCATACCAGCCGAGACCCCGTTGAAGATTGAGCTCGACCCCGTTGCCGGTGCAGAACATCACCCCGAGCTGAAACTGGGCCACCGCATGGCCTGCGCGCGCGGCTTTCTCAAGCCATAGGGCCGCCTGCTTGGGATCGGCACCAAGCTTGTTCTGACCGAGATTGAGGTTTGCCACCTCCATCATGGCTTCGACGGATCCGGCTTCGGCGGCGCCGCTGTACCATTTCACCGCGAGCGACGGGACAGGAGGCCCCCCCAGCCGCCCCGCATAGAGGTGCCCGAGCATAAGCTTCGCCGGCCCGTAGTTGGCCTCGGCGGCCTCCGTCAGGAGGTCCGTGGCGCGCTGGAGCGAGCGCTCCTTGTCGGTCTGTAGCAGGAACTGGGCATAGGCGACCTTGGCCTCGGGATCACCGGCGTTGGCGGCCTGCTCCAGCCATTGTTTTGCCTGCGCCTGGTCGGTGCCGCCTCCCCCGGCCGCATGGAGACGCCCAAGCTGAATCTTGGCCGCGCTTAGGCCGCCTTCGGCTGCGACCTCGAACCATTTGATCGCAGCAGGGATATCCTTCTCCAGGCCGGTGCCATTGGCCAAAAACGTCGCGATGTTGAAGGCCGCCGTGGGATGCTTGTTCTCGGCGGCGCGAAGGAACCATTTTGCCGCCTCCCGCAGATTGGGCGGCGCGCCGTCGCCCGTGGCAAAGAACCGGCCGGTAAAGAATTGAGCCTGCACATCGCCGCGCTCGGCCGCCCTTTGATACCAATACGCGGCCTCTCGCAGGTCGGGCTCCGCGCCCGCTCCGAGAGCATAGAATGCGCCAAGCGCCAGGATCGCCGGCAGATAATCCTTGCGCGCCGATTTCCGCAAGTGCGTTTCCGCGCGTTCGCGGTCTCGTTCGACGCCATCCCCGTTGAGACGCATGATCCCGATATGGTAGAGCGCAACGGCGTCGTCGTGCTCCGCCGCCTTTGCAAACAGCCGCGCGGCCTCAGCATGATCCTCAGGCAATCCCTTGCCCTTCAGATGCATGAACGCAAGCGCCACCGCCGCCCGGACGTAATCCTGATCCGCAGCCCTGCGGTACCATTCAGCGGCAAGCTCGAAATTCTCCGGCAGTCCGCGGCCCTGGAAGCAGACATCGCCGAGCGCAAACTGGCCGGCCGCAAAGTCCTGTTTCGCGGCCGCCATATAAGACTTCAGTGCTTCCTTGAGGTCCCGCTCGCAGCCCTCGCCATTTGTGTAGAGATCACCGAGCAAGACCTGCGCCTCGGGCTTGCCCGCATCTGCCGCAGATTTGGCCCATCGGAACGCAGCTTCAGAGTTTTTGGCAACGGCAATCCCATGTGGAAAGATCAGAGCATGAAGCGACGATGCCTTCTCACCGAGCCGCTCCTCGGACGACCGCCGCCAGGTCTCAGCTGATCCAGGCCCGAGTCCGGCCTGCACGCCATGGCGGTATATCAGCGCGAGTTTGTATTGCGCTTCGAGGTGACCCGCCTGGGCCGCGCGCTCGTGCCAGGCCACGGCTTCGGCAATGCTGCCACGAACGCCCTCGCCTTTTTCGTATAGGAGCGCGATCCGGTGATCGGCTTCCGCATGGCCAAGCTTGCTCGCGTCTCTCCAGGCGTGAAAAGCGTCGAGAAAGCGTGCAGCATCATAGGCAGCGACCCCCGCATCGAATGGGGACCTTCGGTGACGAAATGATTTCCCGCGCAAGACCTCCTTGGCTCGCCAAAGGAGAAATTGGGCTGCCATCATGGCTCGCGCATGGCCTCTTTCATGCCGCGAAGCATGCCGCCGAGCAAATACATCGCAACCGATCGCGTTCCGACGTTGACATCCCCGGTGAGGGTCATGCCGGGGATCAAGCGGAAGTTCTGGGGCACATCGATGAAGTTCGCGTGCTCGACCGAGCAACGCGCCTTGTAATAGGCGTCAACGGCCCGGCCATCGTCATCCAGCGTAAATGCGCCTTCGCTGATCCAGCGCACCTTGCCCTCGGCCGTGCCATGTTCGGTGGCGTTGAACGCGTCCACCTTGATGGTGCAGCGATCCCCCGAACGAATAAACCCGATGTCCCGGGATGCAAGCTTGATTTCCGCTTCTAGGCGCGTGCCGACCGGCATGAGGGTGATAAAGGGATCGCCCGGCTTTAGAACGGAGCCAATCGAAAGCTTTGCCATGGTCAGCACGACCGATGGCTCGCTTGCAGTCAAGCGCACCAGATCCTGGTGTTTATTGGCCTTTTCGTAGGACGATCGCGCGATATCCAGATTATTGCGAGTCTGGACCAGGTCCTGGCTGAGCTGCGCACGCCACTGCTGGATGAAGGCATTGCGATCGGCCATCAGCGACTGCAGCGTATGCTTGGATTCGAGCAGGCTGTTATGCGTGCTGTCGATCTGCCGCAACAATTCGATGCGCTGATCTTGCGAGACATAGAGATTGAGCTTCGAACCGCTGCCGCTCTCAGCGAGGCTCGAGCGCATGTCTTCAACCTTCTTTGCGATCTCTTCGCGCTGGCCGAACCGCTCGTCATCCTTTTCGAGCTTCTGGATAGTAGCCTTGGTCTGTTCGATCTTGGAATTGAAGCTCGATAGCTGCGCCCTGTACTGCGCATCGCGCTGGTCGTATAGCGCCCCCTGCACATCCGCATAGCTCTTGAACGCCTCGTCATCGCGATCGGGGAAGACCAGCACCTTTCCTTCGAGCTCGGCCTTGTCCCGCATCATTTGCGTCTCAAGGCTCGCGATCTGCAATTTGTACTGGTGCACATCCGCCGCGGTAAAGGTAGAATCAAGCGTAGCGACCAATTGCCCGGTCTTGACCTGATCCCCTTCCCTGACGTCGATGGTCTTGATGATCGAGGGGTCGAGCGCCTGCAACACCGTGATTTGGTCGACCGGAACGATCTTGCCGCCGACGCTCGAGACCACACGATCGATGCGCGTCAGACACATGATCCCAACGATCACGACAACGAAAGCCGTGAGCACCAACAGGGTGGCGCGGGCAACCCGGGGCTCTGCCTCCTCGCGGATCGCGTCCGTCTCGGACTGAAACTGTCGAACGGTCGTAAGCGACGCTTGCTGACTACGAGACAAGGCTGGGGCTCCGTCGAACCGGTGCAATCATATGATTATTCTGCTGATGCCAAAGCCCGCTATAGATGTCGTTGCGCTCCAGGAGCTCCTCGTGGCGACCGACATCGTCGATCACGCCGCGATTGAGGACCACAATCGCGTCGCACTTCACGAGCGAGGACAGACGGTGCGAGATAACGATCAAGGTGCGCCCATGAGCGATGCGTGCGATATTCGCATTGACGATGGCCTCGCTGTCGGCATCGAGCGCGCTCGTGGCCTCGTCCAGGATCAGGATCGGCGGGTCGACGATCAGCGCCCGCGCAATCGCCAGCCGCTGGCGCTGACCACCCGACAGGTTCGGTGATCCCTCATAAATGTAGGTCTCATAACCGCGCGGCAATTTGTCGATGAACTCCTCGGCGCCGGCAAGTCGCGCCGCGCGTACCACCTCATCGAACGTCGCATCAGGCTTGGCCGCCGCAATATTCTCTCGGATGGTGCCGCTGAACAGGAAGTTTTCCTGCAGCACAACACCGACATTGCGCCGAAGATGGTCGATATCGTATTCGCGCACGTCAATGCCGTCGACCTTGATGAGCCCGCCATAATCAGAGTGCAGGCGCTGCAACAGCCGGGTAATCGTGGTCTTGCCCGAGCCGCTCTTGCCCATGACACCAAGCGTCTGTCCTTGCGGGATCTCAAACGAGACGTCGTTGAGCGCAGGTGTCACCGTTCCCTTGTATTTGAAGGTCACACCGGAAAATTCGACGTGGCCCTTGAACGGCGTCCGCACGCCATGACCCGACCGGCCTTCTTCCGCGGGCTGATTGACAAGCTTTGCAACCATCGAAACCGCCGTGCGCGCTTCGTCGTATTGATTGATGAGCTGCGCCATTTGCATCAGCGGCGCGGACACACGTTGTGACAGCATCAGGAATGCGAACAGAGCACCGATGTAGATCGGATCATTCGTTGTGAGCGCCAGATAAACGCCGATGGCGTAGGAGCCGTTGACCGCGAGCCGCTCCAGGGGACGAACCACGGTTTGGATCATGGTGCCGGTCATGGCCTCGCCAACCCGCGCTTTGGCGACGCGGGCGACCAACACGTCCCACATATGCCGTTGACGTGCGTCGAGCGCGAGCGATTTGATGGTGCGAATGCCGTTGAGCGATTGGATCAGGAAGGCACCTTGTGCGCCTTCCGCAGCCATGACGACACCTGATTTTTTACGATAAGCCGGCAGCATGAGCACCAGCCAGGCCACGATCAGGCCGGCAAATCCGAGCACGATGAAGGTCATGACCGGGCTGAAGAAGAACATCACCGGCAGGAAGAACAGCAGCATCGTGGAGTCCAGGACGGTGCCGAACAATTGGCCAACCAGGAACGTTCTGACCCGGAAGACTTCGCGGATGTCGCGCGAGATCAGGCCGACCGCGTTTTGCTCGAAATAGTCGATCGGCAGGCTCAACACTTTTTCGAACACGTAGGTGGACAGCTTCACGTCAAGACGCGAGGTGAGCCGGTGTACCAGGAACTGTCGCAGGAACGAGAATGCGGCTTCGAATGCGATCACGACCAGCATGCCGACGCAGAGCACATAGAATGTGTTGTACGCCTTGTAGAAGATCACCTTGTCCGACATGAGACGCCAGAACATGATCGGCGCGAGCGATAGGAAGCCGAGCACGAGCGCGGCGATCGCGACATCGCGCACCATGCGCCGTTCGCGGAAGATCAGCGACGTGATGAGGCCGAAGCTGAAAGGTTGATCCTCATCCGAAATCTCGTAGTCACGCTTGACCAGCACGACATCCCCCGACCAGATGTCCTCGAACCGCGGTTGGTCGATCACCAGCAGGGCGTCGTCCGCCGCATTGGGATCACGCAGTGTGACGCGGATATTTTGTGGATCGCCGTCAACGGAGAGCAGCACCATGGCGGCGCCATTGCGAAGCCAGACGACCGCCGGCAGTGCCTTCTTCAGCTGCGCCAGATGGGCCCAATCGAGCTTGACCGCCTTGGCCTTCATGCCGGCATTCTCGGCACATTTGATCAGCTGCGGGATCGAGACGTTCTGATCGCGAAGCAAATTGTCCTGCACCAGCTGAGTCGGCGTCAAATGCATCCCATGCTGGCGGGCCACGATGACAAGACACTCAAGTGCCGAGGCGGGTGTGGGGTCGGTCGAGGCGCCTTCGCGAACGAGTTCGGAGCTCATTGGGGTCCTGTCTCTAACCTCTAGAAGAAACGTTATGGCCTACCGACGGAGCCGAAAAATCTAACGCTCTGACGCTTCGGGCCAAGCTATTAAATTCATATAATAAATCAGGTGATCTTGCTATGCGGAAAGCCCGCTTCCATGGGGTAAAAAGCCACCTCTTCTGCGATAAACCTTAACACTGCGGCTCTTCTGCGATAAACTTTAACACTGCGGCGGGGAAGCTTCCGGTCACAAGCTAGGCAAATTGCTCGTGAAAATCGAAGCCGCAGGCGGCAAGCTCCTTTTGAATGGCAACGCCATCGGCCTCGGGCATTAGCGCCAGCGCGCAGACCTCAAAATCCTGACTCCGCACCGATACCGTGGGGAAGCCTGCACTGAGCAGCAGGTTGCCAAGCCGCTCCGGGGTAAAACCTGTGCGGTGGGCCATATAGTGTTGCCCCTCTTCGATCGAGCGGGTATGGCCATAGAGCATATCGAGCGGGCGTATCGGCCCAACCGGCGACTCGTAGGCCACAGCGGCGATCCCATGCTCAACGATGAACTGAGCCACCGCCTCCAGATCCGGGCTCATGATGAGAGCGAAACCATCTGACTTGAGAACCCGGTGGAATTGCCGCAGCGCCGGATAGACCTCGTGCGCATAGAGATGCTCAAGCACGTGCGAGGACCAGACCGCATCAAAGCCTTGAGGGCCAAAGGACGCATCGAGCCGGGTGATCGAGCCGACGACGTCCGGCCGAACGCCCGGGTCGATGTCCAGCCGCACTTCTTCCCAATCCGCTTTCGCCGTCATTCGGGCGATCCGTCGGGCAGGACCTGGACCGGAGCCAGCGTTGAGCATGCGCTTGTGGGGCAACGACGTTCCTCCGGACAATCTCAATCAAACCTTGGCCCGAGATTACCAAGCCGACCGGACCCCTGCCAGCCGGTCACGACCCTCACCGAATTAACGGTAAACGATGAGAGCTCAATAGCTTAGTCGAGACGAAAAAGCCCCGCCGAAGCGGGGCTTTCCAATCCGCCGATCAGCGGAATTAAGTGAGCTTGACCACCTGGTCGGTGAAGTAAAGCTCCGTGATGCCGGTGACCTTGATTTCCTGACCATCGTTGAAGGTGATGGTGTAGCTGCCGGGCGCCGTCGGATCGAGCGACTTGACGTCGCCGAGCGAACGGTCATTAAAACCGACGATATCCGTACCACCGCCACCGATAATCGTATCGTTGCCAATCTTGGTTTCAACGTGGAAGGTATCGTCGCCCGCGCCGCCCTGCAGCGTCGAGGACGCTCCGGAGCTGCCATAAAGCCAGAATTCATTCTTCGATCCGGCCGCGCCCGTATCCTGGAAGTAATCGCCTTGCTGGCCAATGATAGTATCATTGCCTGCACCGCCGATGAGCGTGTCGGTGCCCGCACCAGCCGACCCATCGTACAATTTTGTGTTGCCGGTGGTTCCCTGCAGGAGCTGATGCTGGCCAGAGCCTGCGATCAGGAAGTTGTCGCCCGCACCGCCCGTGAGCGTATCGGCACCGCCACCACCATAGAGTGTATCGGCACCTCCGCCGCCCTGTAGCGAGTTGGCTTCACCCGCCTGCGTGCTGCCCGAACCAAGGGCTGAGGCATCGCTGGCCGTGCTGCCCGAAATGACGGTCGAATTGATGCCGCCATGTAGCTCGTCGCTGCCGGTGCCACCGTTGATCGTATCCGCACCGTAACCCCAGATGGTGTCGTTTCCGGCGCCGCCCAGAAGCGTGCTTGAACCGGATGAGAAGTCACGGATGTCATCGTTATTGTCGCCGCCGTCCAGCAACTGATGCCCGCCGGTGCCGGCCCGCAGCACGTCGTCGCCCGACCCGCCATAGATGCTGTCCTGGCCGCTGCCGCCGTAGATAGTATCGCTGCCGCCATCGCCCCACAGCTGGCTGTTGCCGCTGCCCCCGCCAATCACGTCGGCGCCAGAACCACCGCGCACCGTGTCGTTGCCGCTATCGAACAGGTTGACGCTGTCGTTGCCTTCGCCCATCGCGATGAAAACGTTGTTGGCGCCGCCCGCGACGTTGAGCTGGTTGCCCCCGGCATCATCCATGATGATGGCCTTGAGCGTCGAGGAGGTCTGAACGGTCGCCGAATTCGTGAGGTCCACAACCTGAACGATGCCGGGAACCGGTCCGCTGGTGTAGGTGCCCTGCTCAACCCAGGCCTTCTTGCCGTCCTCAGGACCTGGATCGTAGACGCCGCCGTTTTCAAGCGACGCGATCAGTGCCGCTTGAACCGTGGGATCGAGATGCCCCGCCGCAGTGAGGTCGGCATTCAAATCCGTCTTCGTCAAATAGCTGACAGCCATACAAGACCCCTGAAATTTCCTAACCCAGCCGGCTCATGGGGAAGCCAGATGGAAACGAATCAACCTCGAAAAAGGCATTTTAAAAGGCGCAAAGAGAGTCTGCCCCCTTCTCGCCTCCGTTAAGCTACTGTTAACGGAGCGCCGCGGTGCGTGCAAGATCAGAATTTAATTCCCGCCAACTTAAATCTCAGGCAACGTCATATTGTGGTTAACTGCGATTTGGCTGATCACCCCGAGCACGAAACGGCAATCTCGCGTAAGCCGAAGCCCGCATGGTCTCATTGAGGCGGCCGGCAGCGGTCTAAGCGTGCGGAGAACGTCGCGGGGCCGTGGTCGCGGGCTCGATTTTATTGATTTTGCTGACGCGACAGCCGGCATCCTGGTACGGCTCCCGGAGATCACTAGAAACGAGGCCCGCGGTCTTCGCTGTTCATGAGCACGATCATTACAGTCGCCCAACGCAAAGGTGGCGTCGGCAAAACCACGCTCGCTGTTTGTATCACCGCGGAACTCGCCAGGCGCGGTCACGGCATATCCTTGGTTGATGCAGATCCGCAGCGCTCCGCGTCCCTGTGGGCCGAGCCCGGCCAGCTCGAATTTCCCGTTCACGAGATAGGCTTGGGCTTGGATACCATCTCCGTATGGACGCGCGATGTCTTGAGCGTGCAATCCGAGTTGCTCGTCATCGATACCGCGCCAAACGAGCGCGAGATGGGGGCCTCCATCGCGCTGGCCAATCTGATCCTCATCCCCTGCACGGCGTCAGGGCTCGATCTCGAAGCCACTGCCGCAACACTCGCGATCATTGCAGCAGTGCGCGCCCGTCGCCGTTTGCCCGCACAGGTGATTTTGGTTCCCAATAGGCTTGACGCAAGAACCTTGGAAGGCCGCCAGCTGGTTCAGGAATTGCAGACTTTTGGCGAGATGGTGGCGCCCGCAATTTCAGCACGGTCGGCCTTCGTCCGCTCATTCGCGATGGGACAATCGGTCGCAAGTTTTGCACCCGATGAACCCGCAGATTTCGAGATTCGCGCGCTTGCCGACACCGTTGAGGATGCTCTCGCCCGCCCCTAAGGACGTCCTTGTGGAAAACACGCAGCAGATTTAATTCGGACGCCCGCTTTCAAAATTTCTCGCGAAACTCGAAGCGAAAATCCTTCTGCGAGGGCATCGTACCAAGGATGGCCTCTTTGCGGCCATAACCGGGAACCGCGGCCTGGGTGCACGCGGTGCTCTTGAAATAACAAACCTGGATCTGGATCGCTTTCGGACAATTGTTCTCGGCGCTGATGACATGGTCAAAAAGGTTGGGGCTGGTTGCAAACGGTCGCGCGAATCCCCCAACGCTGAGACACGGCTTCCCACTGAAATCACGGTGGCGGAGAATCTCGGTGTTGCCGCTGCTGCTGATCTTGGGCTGCGGCACCTCACGCGGCCGGTAGGTTCCGCCCACCTCGGGTCTCGTGCCAAGGCCCGTCAGCGGATCCGTTGTCCCTTGCGCCGCCGCCGGCGACACGACCAGCAAGGTAGCAATCGCAGCAGAAGCAACGAGCGACTGTTGCAACCGTTGAGGGGGATGCATGCAAGGGCCTATCTGCGCCATGGATTGACAAACTGTGAGATTGCGAACGGTAAATAAACAGTTAAAGTGGCTGAAACGTTAAGATACATCTTTGATCGGTCGAGATTTGATAATTATTTGTTAGGGGTGCGTAGCGGATGCGTCGCGAAGTTGGAATGGGCCGGCATGCGCCCGGTCGGCGAGCACCTCCGCTGCACCGCGAAGATCATCCGTCGCACAGCGGGCCCGATTCTCGGACCGATCAGGCAGCCGCCCCCTCCACCGAGACGTCCTCGCCGCTCCGGCCAACGCGCAAATCAGTTTGGCCGTTGGGGCTGGGGCTGCAACCAGGCGCGCGGGTCGCATTCCGACTGTTGAGCCTCGAGTTCTTGACGGTCACGGCGGCCGCCTATTTGGCAAGCAAGCTTTATCACCACGCTGTTGTCCCCGACGCCACCGCCGCCGCCCGTTATCTCCCGGCAGCTCTCCTGCTCGCAACACTCTATTGCGTGAGCACGCTTTGGCTCGGCGACCCAGCCCTTCTGCTAGCTTTCCGCCGCCGGCAATTGCTCTGGAATGCCGTCCGGGCCACCGTCCTGTCGTTCTGCTTTTTGTTGAGCGGAATGTTTCTCCTCAAGACGTCCTTGGAATATTCACGCGGCGCATTTTTCGCACAACTGGTGACCGTGTGCCTCGCCACGTTGGCGTTGCGTGGCATCCTGATTCGGCGTCAGGAGCGGGCGCTCGGCCAAGGACGACTGGCCCTGCGCCGCGCCTTTCTGATCGGCGATCCTGCAGCCTCCAGTGCATTGTCAAAGCGCCTTGACGCGAACGGGGTCGTCACCATTGCTCAATTCCCGCTCTCAAGCCTGGATGCCGATCAACCCGCCTCCATGACCCGAGAGCTGATTGAGGCCTGCCGCTCATTGGCCGTGGATGAGATTTTTGTTCTGCCCCAACCAAGCGAGCTTGAAAGCGTAAGGCCCGTGCTTGACCAGCTGTCGCAGCTGCCGGTCGCGGTCCACGTCATGGTGCCGGGACTTGATGGGCTGCTGTCGTCGTCAGAGATTTCCGCGTTCGGCGACGTCACAACCATGAAGGTGCAGGGTGAACCGCTATCCGCCGCTGACGAGCTTCTCAAGCGAGGTTTCGACATCGTTGTCAGCGCATTGCTGTTGGTGACGTTGGCCCCACTAATGTTGATGATTGGGGCCCTTGTTAAATTGACGAGCCCAGGTCCCGCCCTGTTTCGTCAGGTCCGTCACGGCTTCAACAATAAAGCCATCACTGTGTTGAAGTTTCGCACTATGCAGGTGCGCACGGATGACAAGTGTGAGGATTTCCGCCAGGCAGCGCGTAACGACGACCGAGTGACATGGGTCGGGGCAATGTTGAGAGCGACCAGCATTGATGAGTTGCCACAGCTCTTCAACGTGCTGCGCGGCGAGATGTCCCTGGTCGGTCCGAGGCCGCACGCCGTTGCCCATAATAAGATGTTCGAGGAGCGCATCCCGCCTCTATCGCGACGTCACAACGTCAAACCCGGCATTACCGGTTGGGCTCAGGTCAACAGGCTCAGAGGGGAAACCGACACGCTGGAAAAGATGCAAAGGCGCATCGACCACGATCTGTTCTATGTCGACAATTGGTCGTTTTACTTCGACCTCAAAATCATGTTCCTGACCGCCCTGTTGCTCTTGTCGAGGAAGAACTACCAAAACAGCTATTGATTACGGAGGAACTTGATTTGGGTCGGTCGGATCAGCCCCCGGTAGGGGCAGCGAATAACACGTTGCGCGCCCCTTCTCACAGCTTGCGAGCCACCGCCGTGAGGTTTTGGCTGTAGATTCCAGCTGCGGTTTCGCCCGTCTCGACTGCGATGAAGAAGCGCAACCCCAGGCGCAGCAGGTTCCAAAACATCCAGCGGACTGCGCTTTTCAGCCCATGCACGACCGGCTCATCTTCAAAGCACTCAACCTGCCCAAATCCGCCGGCGCGCAGCACAGCTCCGAGCGATTGCTGCGTGAACGCAAGCTCGTGAGTGAAATCGCCGTAGCGGATTCGCCCAAAAAACGGTGATTCGGCGTTCGGCGCATGGATGATCCAGCGCCCATTTGGCTTGAGCACCCGCCTCACCTCGGCGACCAGGCGAAGCAAATCCTGCTTCTTAAGGTGCTCAATCACATCGTAAGTCACGACCACATCCAGGACATCGGCCGCGGTCTGTTCGATTTCGGCAAACAGATCCCCTTGGCGGACTTCGCTAATCCCCAGACGATGCGCAATCGCGACTTGTTCCGCTGACCCATCGACGCCCAACAGCTGAACGTAGCCCTCGCGACGGGCGGCAAGCAGCAGCACTCCATATCCGCAGCCGAGATCAAGAATAAACGCGTTTCGATCAGCCGGGAAGAACCTGCGCACGAGATCACGCAAGATGACTAAGCGCGGCGCAAGATCGTTTTCGTTGACTGGCGCCCGCCCGAAACCTCCGGAGGAGACATATCGCTCATACATAAATTGGTTGGCGTCTTCATCATTTGGCAGACCTGACATCAAGATGCTCGTTCTATGTTGCCGGTGCAAAGGACAGCTCGGGGAGGCAGCTGCGTTCGGCGATGCCGCCTCAAATCATTACAAAATGAAAACCCATTATGTTTCACAACACCTCTTAAGCGATGAGATGCTTGGCCTGTTCGGGAGACTCATCGTGAACCGCCCCGGCCGCCCAGCGGGGCGCGCAGATGGTGCTGGATCCGTCTGACCAAACCCGAGACATTTGCAGCTTCGCGCGCGATTGCACTTAACGGAAGACCAAGCCAGCGGTTAAGGCAGATCCATAGCACGACCGCAATCGCAACCTCGCCGCAAATGGGGCCGATCAACATTCCGTAAATCTTGAAATTCGGAACCAGCGCCGAGCCGAGCACCAGCGATGCAAGCGAGACGGCCAGCACCAAAACCGACACGACGCGCATGGCATTCACGCTAATCAGGACCTGCGCTGCGATTCGACCCGGCAGACTAGCCGCGGACATGACAAGGAAAAGCGCCATCACCGGGTGGTGAAAGGCCACCCGTGAATGGGTCCACCAGTCGAAGATGACCGGGCCAAGCACCATTAGGAATGACGTAACCGCGATCAAGACGAGCGTAGATAGTTGTACGATCACCGCGGTGAGGCGAACGACCTGTTGCGGCTCGCCGCGTCCGGCCGAATGGCTGATTTCGACGCCGACCGGCGCCATCAACATGAAGAAGAGCTGATCGACAAGCCGCATTGCGGTCGCATACACGGCATACACCGCGACCGCCGGTCCTCCCATCAAGGTGCCAAGCACGAGCCGCGGTCCTTGAACCAGAACGCCTTGGGTCGCCAGGTTGAAACAGGCGAACCCCAGTGCGGGTTTGAGCTGATCGCGAAAGAAGCGTCCATCCATAACGCGGAAATCCAGGCGCGCCCAGGGTGCCGCTGAGCGGGCAAGACAAACGATGATGATGAGGTCAACTAGGGCGACAGCCGCCATGATGGCCGCAAGGTACACCGGACGGACGCCGAGGACGCCGACGGAGTAGATCGACGCGCCGAGTTCGACAAACTTTACACCTGCGGCAATGTTATAAGCAGCTCCATAGCGTCCCGCCGAAAAGAGCACCCCGGCCATGAAGCCGCGAAGCGTCTCGCAACAAAGTTGCAGCGCGCCGAGCGCCAGTATGAGCATGACCGCGCCTGACGAGAATTCCGCTAGATTGAACCAGTCGACGAGCGGCAGCGAAGCTGCCAGCGCCAGGATTGCGGCGAGCAGGATCGGAAACGGGCCAAGAGCTAGATTGCAGGACATCTGAAAGCAGCGTTGCGCGCGCACCTGATCGCCAGCGGCAACCAGCATGATGAGCTCGTTCGTCGCGGCGGCCACGAGGCCAAGATTGGCATAGGCTAGATAGGAGACGAGCGCGTTGATCGTCATCCACTGGCCGTAACCTTCAAGCCCCCATGTCGCAATGAGCACAGGGATCAGCGCCACGGTGTTGAGCACTACGGCAACACGCCAAGCCCCTTGCCCCAGGAGGCCAATCGCAAGCCGCTTGATCAGGGCCGGCATGGATAAAATCCGGCGCAAGCGCGACGAGTATAGTAACGGTCAATATTCATCTTGCCTTGCCTTGCGCTGCAGGTCCCGTCTTGCCCTTCAACATGCGCTTGACCACAGAACTGTCTCTCTAATGGAGAAATCGGGCCGGTTCGCCCTTGGTAGGTCTTTTACGTTAATTTTCGATCGCTCAGCGCAAGTGACCGCCGCCCACCTTTTCGGCCCGATTCGGGCTACAACACCGCCATTGACCTTCACGCCGAAAGCTCCGCAATCCTGCAATGAGCCATTCTGCACGCATTCTCCTGGTCGGAAATTACGCCCCGGATCGCCAGTTTTCGATGCTGCGCTATACATCCTGGCTCGCCGCGGCCTTGCGGCGCCAGGGGTTCGAGGTCGACCTTATCGCGCCCTCGGTTCGCCTCGCGAAACTAGCCTCCGGCCAAGGCCCAGCCCGCAAATGGCTGGGCTTCGTGGACAAGTTTCTGCTTTTCGCGGCCGAGCTCAAGGTGCGGGCTTCACGCTACGATTGGGTCCACATCGCAGACCACTCGAATGCGCCATACGTGCTGTTGCTTGGCTCGACGCCATCGAGCATCACTTGCCACGACCTCATCCCGATCAAGGTCCTGTCCGGCGAGGTCGAAGGCCAGCGCCTACCCTCAACAGGACGCTATCTCCAGCGGCTCATCCGCCTGTCCCTTCATCACGTCGCCAACATTGCCTTTGTCTCCGCGCCGACGCAGGCCGATTTCACGCGCCTGATTGGGCTCCCCTCAGGAACCAGTGATGTCATTCCCAACCCGGTCATAGGGTTCGGCGGTATGGATCAGAACCGCGCGCTCGAGCTCTTGCGGCAGGCGGACTTGCCCGTTGACCGTCCGTTTCTGCTCCATGTTGGAAGCAATATCTGGTACAAGAATCGAGGGGGCGCGGTCGAGTTGTTCGGTCTTTTGCGCGATCATCCCGAATGGGAGCCGTCGCTTCGCGACGCGTTGATGGTCTGCGTAGGACCGCCGCTTCCCGAAGACGCCACGCGAATAGCTTCGAATTGGCAGCGGAACTTGATTGTCTTGAGCGAGGCATCGAACGAATTGATCGAGGCTCTGTATATGCGGGCCGAGGCCTTGCTTTACCCATCATATGAAGAAGGGTTCGGCTGGCCGATCATCGAAGCTCAGGCCTGCGGCTGCCCGGTGATCACCACCGACAAGGAGCCCATGCGAAGCATCGCAGGACCAGCCGCCCTCTTGATCGATCCTCACCAACCGCAAAAATCAGCAGCCACGATTGCGAGAAACTGGGCCTGGCTGACCTCACAATCCGAAGCCGCGCGCAGTCACGCTGGATCCTTTTCGGAGGATGTTGCCGCAGCGCGCTACGCCACGTTCCTGGTCAAGGTGCTGGCTGAGCGCAAGGATCGCATGCCGTGAATTTGCTTTTGACAATCCCGCGTTTCGGAACGGCCTTGCTGCTCAGCGGCCTTGTCCTTCTGCTGTGGCCCAACCTGACGCTGTTTGTAGCTGTAGCCTTCTGCGGTTTGATGATTGGCCTCGCGACGCTTTATGCCGCGATCGACGATCGCAAGGCCCTGCGCATCTCCTGGATCCTCAGCACCTCGCTGCTGTTTGCCTATGACGGCGGTTCGGTGTCGACCTATCTCAGCGCGCCATCGGCTCCGGAGTTTGCCATCATGGTGAAGGATCGTCCGATCGAGCTGATTTCATCGACGCTGGCTTTGGTCAACATCATCTGCGGCCTGCTCCTGATCGTAGGACAGCTCGAGAGCCCCGTGACCAAGACAGCGGAAGCGACCGAAGACAGCTGGTTCTCCTTCGCTTTGGCGACCTTCGGGCTCATATTGATCGTCGCTGCTTATCTCGCTGGTGACCTCGGCTACATGGGTATTCAGATCGACGAAGCCGGTCGCATCACGGTCCTTGGTGCGGCGGCCGCTCTGTTTCAGGGGCCACTCGCCGGCATCGCTGGCTTCATGCTGGCGCGAAGCCGGCGGCGCACGATGACAGTATTTTATGCAGCGGTCGTCTTGATGGTCGTCCTCGCGGCTGTCCCGACCGGCCGCCGGCCCATCGTGTTGATCTTGATTGTTGCCACGTTGGGGTTTTCGTTGGCCGGCGGGTTACAACGGCTCTCTTTGTCTCGAAAACTGCTGGGCGTTGCCTGCGGTGGGGCCGTTGCCTATGTCATGAGTTCGTATTTCTTTGCTCTGCGGCTTGCAGGATGGGAGCTGGGCACCGATGCCACTCTGGCTGACCAGATGAGCCTGGGCCTGGAATTTTTGGTCTCCCCCTCGCTGCAGGATCGTTTTACAACGCTGTTCTACGAAAACGTTCGAGAGCGGACGTTTCTCCTGGGCTACCTTGCCGATTTGATGGAGGCCGTATCCAACTCCGCTCCGCTTTACGGGGAGGCGCTGCTCTACTACGTGCGACTGTGCATCCCTTCAGCACTCGACCCCGGCAAGGACCAAATCATCGCCTTGCAGATGGTCGAGGCCCTGGCGCATCCGAAGCTGGGATTGCCTGTGATCGATCAGGCCAACACGATTCTAACGGACGGGATGACTGATTTTGGAGTTATTGGTGCCGGGCTTTACGCGCTCGTGATGCTTGTCCTCCTGCGGGGTGCCATCTTTCTGATTCAGAAATTCCCGGCTCCGATCACCGTCATGTTCGGCACTTTTGCCATCATCCATCTGGCGCTCAAGCCAGAACTCACACTGGACGAATATCTTGTGCCCTTGCGCAATCTCGCAGTGATCGTCCCAGTGATGTGGCTCATTGAGGCGATGACAGGAATGGCCTTCTTACGACGCTTGGCGCATCGACAGGATGAACAGCGGCATCCAGTGATTTGACTGCGGATCGTGCACCGGGCGTCGTGGCACCTAGCGCGGTTGGTGCCGTGGTGATTCGGCGATAGGCCATACCGCTGATCTGCTGACGACGAAGCTTTCGAGGACCGTTGATCAGATAGTATTTGATGGCATCCGCAAGGTGGCCCCGTTGAGCCCTGCTGGTAAGCAACGCACGGAAGCCGCCATTGCTCGCCCGTTTGCCGTCAGCCCTGACCGCTGCAGCCGAGGTAAGGCATACCCGCATGCCCGCATTCCATGTTGCACGACCAAGCTCGACATCGGACATGAAGAGAAAATATCTCTCGTCCAGCCCGCCGATCCGATCCCAGAGCGTCCTGCGAACAACGACGCACGATGACTGCACCCAATCGACTTCGCTCGAAATCACCGAGCCGTCGGTCAGTGATTCATTCAGATAGAGTTCACTCCCGCTCTGCGGACTCAAGCGTCGCTTGACCTGTTCGGTCAGGGTCGGAAATGTTCTTGCGATCTCGACTGGGGCGCCATCATCACTGAATTGCAGAGGGGCCAGAACGCCGATCGAAGGGTCAGCGTCTGCCATTGCGATGAGGCGCTCAAGCGCATGGGGCTGATCCCACACCACGTCAGGATTGCACAGGACGACATAGCGTGAGGAGGGTAAAGCGGCAACGCCGAGGTTACAGCCCCTTGTATACCCGATATTTTCGCCAGGCTCGACAAGCAGAAATGCACCTTCCGGCGCGTCCCTGGACAAAGCGCGCCGCTCGCGCTCGTCCATCGAATTGTCTACCACCGCAACGGCAAGCGTCCTGGCAATCGTCTGACGGTGAAGCGAACTGATTCCCTCTAGCAAGCGCTGCGCCTTGAAGTGGTTGACGATGACCACGGCGGCGGCCGGCGTGACGTGATGCGAAGCGGCCGCCATTCTAACTCCCCCCGGTCCACATCGTCGGTCCAACTCCAAGCTCGCGTGCGAACTCGCGCGCCAAATGATCGTTCGTAATAATTGTCACCGGCCGCATGCGCCACTGGTTAGCCGCCGCGGAAAAGTCGGTCCAATCCTTCACTGCCACAGCAAACGCTGTGAGAATATCTGTCTTATTTCCATCCCCTAAATTTATAATGCACCGGCCGTCGGAAATAAATTCCAATGCGCCCAGTTTGTTAGTAACCATAACGGGCTTGCCATGCCATAGCGCCTCGAGCGGCGTAAGCCCGAAAGACTCAAAACGCGTTGGGCAAACGAAGTAATCGATGTCCTCGTAGAATTCTTCCCGATCGGTCACTCTCAGGGCCCCCCGGAAAAAAATACGCCCCGGCGCCGCGGCAACCTCCTGCGCGACCTTATTCTGATACCTTTCGGAGCCTGGGCGTGCCGCGCCCGCAACATGGAGCTCGGCGGGCGGAGCGTCATCTGTGGCCTGCCAGGCCACAAAAGCACGTGTGAGTTCCGCTAGGCCTTTTCGTGGGGCTATTTCGGCCAGGAAACCGAATCGAATGGGCCCGGGGCGGCGCGTTTGGGAACCGGCCAATGCGGGGCCAATGAATGGCTCCGGCAGGACAATCGACTTACTCCGAAATAAACCTGCCAGAAGCGAACTCTGAGCCTCCAACTGCGACGAGAAAATAATCCGTTGGCTCATCGCCAGTAAACTCAATTCAATCGACGCCAAGTAGGGGAATTTCTTGATATCCCGAGGGCGTTTAAATTCGGCGCGGGCGAGATTTCCCTTAGGGGTGTAGACAAGTCGCAGGCCCTTCCGGCGAGCCCGTGCTGCAATCCACCAGCCGATCGGGTTCCAGGCACCGGCAATGAACACGCAAGTGTAGCTACCAAGGTCGAGGCCCATCAGATCGCCGAGGGCGGGTCTCGACTTCAAAACATTTTGTGCGGGAAGCCGATCCAGGCATCCGGCGGCTTCGACCAGGCCATCCTTGCTCAAGATGTCCAATTGCACGCCGAGCTTTTCGAGCTCGCGTGCAAGCAGCAGCAGGCTCTCGGGGATCCCGCCGAACCCCAGGCAAAACCTGTGGGCTACTGTCAAAACCCGTGGCCGCGTAGGGCTGCTGACCGTCAACGCCTCCATGGACGATCGTCTTCCCGATCGATGCCCGGCACTGCGACCGAAGGCAGCAGCGCGCCTAGCGCCTTGGCAAAGCGTTCACGGCTCGGCTGTGGAACCGCGGCCAAACGGGCGAGAAGGCGGTCCCGCAAGATGGGGTTGGCAGCCGCAAAGATTGCAGCGGTTTCCTCATAAAGGCCGTTCTGCACCAGCATAGCGAATTCGTCCAAAACGGTTTGCGCCAGTGATGAATCAAGGCCCGGCAGCATCGCGAGGGCCACAGGATTGCGCTTGATCGCAATCCATCCCTCGTGTGGTCCCATCAAATATGACGTTCGCAGATAGGCGAGGTTGTCTGTCTTAAAGCCGCCGAACGCATTTTCGAACGAGAACAGCAACAGCCAAAGGTAAGCGTCTGCCGGCGCGCAGTGCAGCGCCGCCTTCACGCTGCCGAGGAGATTTCGCAGTCGCGAGTCGATGAGATCGGCCCGCCCTGCGGCAAACGCTTCCTCGTAGAGGTAGAGGTTCAGCACGGCCAATGAGCGCCTGGTGGAAGCCCTGCAGAAGCCAAAGACGTCGGCGCCTCTCGCATCGCCGATGTAGCTTGTAACGAGCTCGGTTGGAAAGCTTCGACCGGTCAGAATGGCCGCAGCGGTTCGATCGGCGCCTTCGGTTTGCCGAAACATTGGCAGGGTACCCGCAGCCCAACCGGCCAGCAGGCAGCCGCAGCAAGCGACCGCTGCGCGCAGCAGCCCGTTCGATTTGCTTCTAATCAGAATAGCCGTAGCGATTGTAATATTCGTTTCTGTAGTAGTCGTGGTGGCCATATCTCGACATCAGCTTTAGATCGGCCTTGTTCAGCACCACCCCAAGAATGTTCTCCCGCAGGCTGCGCGCGCCGTCCAGCGCATGCCGCACGATATCGATCTTGGTGCGTCCCCACTCGACGACGAAGACATAGGAATCGATGATGTCGGTTGTAGTCCTGACATCGACGACGGGCGCGAGCGGAGATAGATCGACCACTACGTAGTCATAGTTCTTCCGCAGGTCGTCGATCAGCGCCTTCATCGCCTGCGACGCCAGGATTTCGCTCGTATGCGCGGTGCGCGCAGCAACGACGGCGGGCAGGAAGTGCAGACCGGTATTGCCTTCCTGCCACACGACCTGCGAAAGTCCGTCGCGGCCGGCCATGACCTCGATCAAGCCACGGTTCGCATCGGGCGTAAGGCCGCGCGTCAGGGAAGGATTGCGCAGATCGCCATCGACCAGAATCGTTCGGGCTCCGCTCTGCGCCAGGAGCTCGGCGAATGCGGTGGCAACCGTCGACTTGCCCTCGTTCGGGAGCGAAGAGGTGAAGCCGATGACCTTGCCGGTCCCCGAACGTAGCGCAAGGTCAACTGCGACCTTGATTGAGCGGATGGATTCGGCGTAGCGGGAAAATGGCTCGTTGACCACATGCCAGTACAGGCTGCCGTTCAAAGCAATCGCACGGGGGCCGTTGAGCACCGCGGCAACCGGCAGACGTCCCTTTTGCTCTTCGATCTGCGGCAGAATTGCAATGCAATCTGTCTTCAGGACGGCCTTGACATCATCCGTAGTGCGGAAAACGTTCTCCGACAAATCACGGAAGCGTGCAATGGCGAGCCCGAGGAAAAGCCCTGCAAAGGCTGCGATCGGCATCACCAAGCTGAGCTTCGGCGCGCTCGCCTTCAGCGGGCGAGAAGCCTGCGTAATGACCCGCGCCTCGGTGATCGGAAATGACTGCTGCTGCACCGATTCCATGTAACGTTGCAGGAAGTTGTCGTACAGCGCTCGATAGGTCTGCGACGAACTCTCAAGGTCGCGCAACGAAACTTGAGCCTGATTGGTTGCCTGAGACTCCGTTACCGCGAGTGAAAGCTGCTTCTGAACACCAGCTTCACGCTGCGTTGCGATTTCGAGATCGCTTTTGTAGGACTCGGCCAGGCGACGCAGCTCATCCAGGATCGAACTGCGAATGCCTTGCATCTGATTGCGCAGATTGACCGCCGCAAGATGGCCACGGCCATACCGCGCCGACCAATCCGCCTCGCGCGTCGCCAGGTCGAGATATTGCGATCGGAGCTTGCTTACCACTTGATTGTTCAAAGTATCGGCGACCGTCCCATCGACCGTCGATTCCGGCGAGTCCATTTGGAGGACAGCCTGGATACGATCCAATCGCGCCTTGGCCTCCGAGGCCTGGGCTCTGGCGACAACGAGCTGGCTGTTGAGCTCGGCGAGCTGTTGCTCGTTCATCAGGCGACCGCCTGACTCCACGATATTGTTGTTGGCTTTGAACGCGACAACGGCGCGCTCGGCTGCAGACGCTTGATCGCGAAGCTCTTTGATGCGGTCCTGCAACCAGACACTGGCCCGCTTGGTCGCTTTATATTTGGAGTCGAGTTGGTCGACGACGTAAGCCTCCGCGACCGCATTTGCGATCTGCGCGGCGCGATCCGAGGAGAGGGACGTAAAGCTGATCTCGATGATGTAGGTGAGGCCCACGCGGCGTACGGTCAGATGCTTGGAGAACGCTTCAGCTGTCCGTCGCAGGGTTTCGAAGTCAGAGCGACTTGCGTCACCCGTAAACAGCCATGCGACGCCGCCGGAAATCATGCCAAGCAGCCCCGACCTGCCGCCGAACTCCGGATCCTCGGTCAGGTGAAGGTCTTTGATGACGGCGAGCGCAATCGTTTCCGATTTGAGAATTTGGACCTGGCTCTCGACGGCCGCGCTGTCGATGGGAATGTCTCCCAGAACCGACTGCTGCTGAAACAGCTGATTTTTGCGGGTATCGATGATCAAAGTGGCCGTCGCCGAATAGCTCGACGGCGTCGCGATCATATAGAGCAGCCCGAAACACAGGCTCGCTGCCACGATCGCCAGGATGAGTCGGTACTGGCGGTGCAAAAAACCGAGGAGACCCTTGACCGCTTCCGTCGAGGAGGCGACCTGATCCGTTGCGGCCCCGGCGTAGGCCACCGCCCGATCAAGACTGGGAAGTACGTTCATGGGTGTCCGCTATTCGAAAAAAGCCCAACCTGTCGATCGTGGCATGGAGCGGCAGCGATCGATCGGCCAAAATCGCGTCTATTGACTGGTACCCGTTGCAAGCAGAGTGGTCGTTCCCGATGTCGTGCCACCGCCGGAGACGCTGGACGTGTAGCTGAAGTTGGCAGTCGGCGTGCTGCCCCCATTGATAGCCTGAGGCGCGCCTGTGCTGCTTGGTGTGCCGGCAATCGCGTTCGTTTGGCCGCCAACACCACCACCACCGCCGCCGCCTGCGCCACCGCCGCCGCCCGTTGCAGCGGTTCCCTGGTCAGGCGCGACGCCCGAATAAGCCAGGAAGACATCCTGATCCTTGGTCTTGGCGATCGCCTGCAGAATATCGTTGGCATAGGCTTGGTCAGTCTTCACAACCACCTTTGCCGCCTGGCCCAGCGCGGAGCCGATTGCAGCCTTCTGATCCTTGCTGGCGTTGGGGATGAGCCCCATGATCGCGTCAAGGGATTTCGGATCAGCGATCGCAATCTCACGAAGCTGCGAGATCATGGCAGCGCCCCCGTTCGGGAATTGCTGCAGCACTTGCTGCGGATTGGCGTTGAACTGCTGAACCAGGCCCTGCTGCTGCCCCTGCTGAGCAAGCGCGCCCGCGGGCACAAGCAGGGTGCAAGATGCCGAAACCGCCAGCGCCGCAATCATGCGTCGCGAACAAAACCCACCGAAGGAGAACATAATCAACCCCTATTAAATATTATAATACCCATAACATGGCGGCTGGCAGCCCGCCAAGGCAAATGGCCCGTTTGCGCCTTTAGAAATAGCCCATCACCGGGTTAACCTTTACGCCGTCTCGCCCCTCACAACTTCCTTGCCCCGGCCCGAGAGGTCCGTTGAGCGAGCCCCATCCCGACAAGCGTCATGACGGTCACGGCCAGACCGGGCACCTGCAACGAGAAATCGACCATTGAATGCAAGACCGCCATGGCGCCGCAGACAAGGCCGGCAAGCGGAAAGATTGCCCCCTTTTGCCGCCGCAGTGAACCGAACAGCAATGCAAGCAGCGCCAGAATCCAGCCGAATCCCACCAGAGCCGCAAGCGGAATTCCGACCTCGGCGGCAAGTTCGAGGAGCGTGTTATGGGCGCGGTCCCAGATCCCCCAGATCGAAACATCGCCGCTCCGGAAACGCGGAAAGACCGATGCAAAAGTCCCCAAGCCCGTTCCAAAATAGGGATGTTGGGAGATGATTTGCCAGGTCGAAGCATACGCCTCCCATCGCCCTCCACCGCTCAAGCCATATTGACCGAGGCGCTCCCCGACCTGGCCGCCAAGCACAAGGAAAGACAGAGCGGCGCCCCCAAGGACCGGCAAACTCAACCATAATGCGGCCGCCCGGGATCGGATCTCTCGGTTAAAAAGGAACGCGATAGCGGCGCATATTCCGATGAGGGAAATCGAAATTCCGGCTCTCGAGCCCGTCAACATCATCGCGAGAAAACACAGCAGGAAACCTCCACAAGACGCGCTGAGGCTGAAATCCCAAGTCAGATTTGCAATCCGCCATCGGCTTTCCCAGAATACGTGTTGATTGAGCATCTCGCGAAACACGTGCAACGCCCAAAGAACCGAACAAACCCCGAAATAGATCGCCGCCGTATTGCGGTTTGGAAAGGTACTGCTCAACACCGACCGAAAAAGGACCTTCTCCCGCCACAGCACCATTTCTGGCGCGACGATATAGGCCGCGATACCGAAGAAGGCGTAGGCCACCCCTGCCCATGCAATGATCTTGAGCAGGCTTTCGGCATTTTGCCTGTCCATGCAAACCAGGTAGGAACACAACAGCGCGCCACTACAAGCCAAGGTGTTGCCGAGGGCAAAAAATGGCTGCCCCCTCACAGCTGAGAGCGGCGCGCTCGTTTCGCCAAGCAGGGAGGATAATTGGAGCCAAGCCATGTCGGGCAGGCTTTGCAACCACGGATTGGCGCTCAGTTGCTCGTGCAGCACCAAGGCATATCCCGCCCCAACGAGAGCGAGAAAGGCAATGACGCTCCAGTCCCGAGGCGTTCGCAACCGAGGGCGCACACACAGCAGGGCAATCCCCAGACCAGCAACCACGGCGCTGACTGCAATGGGATCGGTCGCGCCGTAGGGAAGAGGCGCAACGGCGATCGTCGCGCCAAGCAGACCGGTTGCAAGCCGGTTGTCTCGCGTACGTTGAACCTGGTTCTTGGCGTCAGACGAGATGCTCACGTCGCCAGCTCGCGATCAGCCACGGGCGGCCCGCCGAGAGCGCAACCTGCATCAAGGCGATGTCTTGATCGCCGTCCGAAGCAGAACAGCATTCTGAGCAGCCACGATCGGATCGTTGACAGTCGCTGTGACCAGTCGGATGAACTGCATCACCTTGGCTGCCTCGACCGACGACGCATTCGAGATAAAAACGACATCCTTCGCCCGCATCTGGAATTTTGTCGCAAGGAAGAAGCCGCTGGGATCGCGGAAATTCACGTTGTAGATGACCGGCACGATATCACCAGGAAACCGCTTGGTATCGACTCCGAGACGCTCTGCGACCTCGCGCATCTCACCGCGATAGAGAAACACTGACGCTGGATCGGCTGAACTATCGTTCAACCCGCCGGCCTTGGCGACACCCTCGGCGAGCGAAATTCGCCATGCGTCGAAATTGAACTGTCCCTGCGAGCCCGACGCGCCGAAGGCGACGAAATTTTGCGGCTCGCGATAGACGTAGATAGTATCGTTAGGTTGCACATTGATATTGTTGGTCGGTTCGTAGACCAATTGCCCGAACGGCACGGTGGTGCGCCGGCCGCCCCGTTCCAGCATGACCCAGGTATCAAATCCCTGTCCTTTCGGGCCGCCAGCTCGGGTAATCGCGTCAAGAATTCGCTCGCCAGCCGCATTGGCTGGAAAACGCGAAGGTGAATTGACCTCACCCAGAACGCTGATCAGCGAGGTGCGCTGATCAATTAGCGTCACCACGGCCTGCGGTTCAATGGCCCTGTTCTTGAGAGCTTCCACGACCGCCTGTTGGACCTCGACGGGCGTCCTTCCCTTCGCGCGGATGTTGCCTGCGTACGGCACAGAAATAAAGCCGTTGTGGTCCACATTCTGGTTCGGAATAGTGACAAAATTACCGGGTCGCACACCGGCTTCCAACGGAATGAACAGTCCGCCGGCCGCCGCCTCAAAGATGGTGACGCTGACGACGTCACCCACTCCGAAACGAATCTCGGTCGGATCGGAGCGGAACGCCCTGGTTGCCTGATTGGACAAGCGCGGCGAAAACGAAGCGAGGACCGCTTCAACGTCGGGGGTTACCTTGACGAGGGCGTAGGGCAGACTTTCCGGGCTTCCGGCTTCCGATGCACGAACCGCATCACCCTGGGGGCCGCTCGCAGGCATCATCGAGCAGCCAGCCGACAAAAATGTCGCCAGTGCAATTAAGCTCAGGCGCGCGATATTCCGGAACTGCATCTAACCTCCAGCCACGATCCTGCCGTATCACGACGGGAGGGGGGAGGGTAGCACCGCAATCGCTAACTATTATTGGTCGCGGAACGTTGATGGCGAGTGTTGCAACCACGCAACATTTAGTCAACTTGCTCAAATCACTTCCGTAATTCAGCAATCAGGCCGGCGTGGATGCTCGAGGGGCGCAAGGATTGCGGTTTTATCCTTAGCGGTCGGTTAACGAAGATCCGGTTCGCCTTCACGCTGCCTCTCTGTCCTAGGGCGGCGGGCCTCTATCGCTCGGCACGCTGGACGGTATTCGTACGATTGAGGCACCTGGCGCGCCACCAACACGAACCGCTCGGCGGACTCAAGTGCCAATTTTTTTTGCAGTAAGGCGCGTCGCTGTTTGAACCCGGCCCCTTCAAACGCCCGAAGCGCGCACACTCCAAGGAGGTGCGCAAACGAGGCTTAAGCCGCAACCTTTGACCAAAATTGCGGGTTTTGCGGCGACTGCATCCTGACCCACTGATAATTGGTCTTTGACCACGGCCGGACATTCGCGTTGAGATTGTCGACAACGACGTCACCCGAGCGCGTCCTGACCACGAGAATAAGATGATGCTCACCCGAGCCGGTCACGACTTCCGCCAACAGCAAGGCACGCGCCGGCCATCCTCGTTCGAGCAGCGCGTGGCGCTTGGTGACGGCGTAGTCGTTGCAGTCCCCCTGCGAAGGCGCCACGATCCATTCTTCGCCAACAACGCCACGTTCGTTGCGCACAGGGGCAATTGATCGATTGACGTCCGAGTTGATCTTGACGAGATCGGCATAGCGTTCTGCCGTCAGTTTCACACCGCCGCCCCGGAACAAGAGTTGCTTGCCCGTCTTGCAATCCGAGGGATAGCGAAGGCAGAAATTGATATGCGCCATCGGCGGCAGGACAGCGCCGGCGAGTTTAATCCGCTCAAACTGATATTTGAGATTGATCGGTGCACCGATCATTGCTGCTCGCGTATCCTGAACGGACAAAACAGAGGCAAAAAGCAACGCGAAGCAGATCCAGAATTTGCGCAACATCCCGTACTCCCCAAGCATCGTGATCCTTGAGGCAGCAATAACAGCGACAATTTAGAAACGCGTTTGGCTGGACGGTCGGACTTGCCTCAAATTATGCAAGTCTGGACCAGGAGCTCTTAACCAAAGCCGAGAGGCGGAGGCCGATCAGCTGTCGCGCTCGTCCTTATGAGCGATCCCCGGGGAGGACGCCGCTTCCAGCTGCAACTTCTCAAGCAATAGATCGGTAACGATCTTGCGGAGCCGTCCGTTCTCGAGGGTTAGCTCTTCAACCAGGCGATGCACATGCGCCGCACTTGGCTGTCCTTCCGGTCCCAAAGCCTCCATTTGGACAGCGCCCTCGCCGCTTCGGAACTCCCCGGGCCGGCGCGGAAGCCTGCGCCAACGATGCAGGGTCATCACACTGACACCGAGCGCCTTGCTGATTTGGACCTGGGAATTGCCTGCCTGAGCCAGCGCATCCGCCTGGTTAAGCTTGACGAATATTTCCTGTCTCGAATGCTTCTTCATCGATTTCGAAGGTCATCGAGCCTGCAGCTTCGAGATGGTGCAGCACCAGCGCTGCGGCGATCAACCCTCAGGGCCAATGCGCTAACCGTAAGGGTATAAAGTTAACATATTGGAACCCAAAAAGAAGCGCCCACAAGTTGCAGGAGACAGCTCCTCTTACGCGACAAGTGGCAGTGGTGTGATGGATAGACAGGCCGCTCCTAGCTTGATTTGTCGAAACGCATTTGACAGTTTCGCGTGGTCGGCCGCAGTCCGCGGGCGGCTAAAACCAGGGACATCGGACATCAAATGCGGCGGCGAGATTTACTGGCCGGTGGCCCGGCTTCGCTATTGGCCGCCTCCGATGCAATCGCTCAATCGCCACCGCGCGCATCGGGCACGAGCCCGACACATCAGGTCGATGTCCGACGCGATTTCGGTGCGGTCGGGAACGGTCTGGCTAACGATTGGGCAGCCATCGAGACGGCCGGGCTCTATTTGGAGCGCCTTGGCGGCGGCCGACTTTATTTCCCGACCGGCCGATATCGCCTCCCCGAAATCGCTAAAAACATCACAGTTCGCAGCAATGTCGAATACTACGGAGACGGGCACAGCTCAGTCATCATTGGATCGAACGCCGCCTTCATCAGCCCAGAAGATGCTGCCTTCGGACGGACGGCGTACGACTCCTACAAATACATGCCGATCAGTGACATTGTGGCCGGCGATCAATTCATTGATCTGCGGGATGCTCGCGATGCGGTGAGCTTCAAGCCAGGCGATATCGTCATTGCACGCTCGGTCAATGCGATCGTCACACCCGGCGACATCCTACCCTATTACGTGGAGATGAACCGTGTCGTCGGCGTCGACGGACGACGCCTCTTGCTCGAGGATCCGGTCGATGACGGCTGGAGGGGCTTGATCGTGGCGAACGTCACGAAGCACATCGCGCAAGGTTACAGCATCCATGATTTGCGGATCGAGTGTGACAATGGATATCCGTTCTTCATCCAGGGAAGCTACAAGAGCGTCATTCGAAACTGCTGGACCCGTGGCTATGCCGTCGCTTGCTTCAATGCTTTCACGCGAAGCGCCGCACACGATATTAACGCCACGGTTCTGTGGAATGCAGCTGGAACGTCAGCCTCTTTGTTCGAGGTCGAAACCGGCTCCGTACGCGCCAATTTTCACGACATCGACGTTTACATGGCAGGCTCTTCGAAGCCTGGAACGCAGTTTCCTCTGTTCTACTGCCAGGAATTCTCACGACGAACGTTGATACGAAACATTCGGGTGGCCGCCGCCGGTCTCGACGTTGGCATGGTGTTGCAGATCATGAGCGGAGGCCACCGGCTGGAGAACATCGAGGTCACGGCAAAATCAATCGACAAAGTCCTCGACTATTTCGTACCCGATCCGGGCGAATATCAGCTCGGCCATCTGGGGTTAACGCTTGCCAATACCTCGATCGAAACACTCGATCCTGCGAACGGATTTCACCACGGCTTTGTTCTGCATAACGATCACAACGATGGAGAAGTTCAAAACGTAACGATAAGTCATTGCTCGCTGCGTGGCGCGACAGACCGGAGCGAGCACAATTTGATATGGTTCTACAAGGGCGTTCAAAGGAATGTTATGCTCGACGGCGTCAGTGGGCCCGGATGCGTAACGATGGATCCACCTCCAGACAAGCCCTATCAGTTTCATGGCGTCGTTCTACGGAATTGCGATTATACTCACATAGCGTCGCAAGCCCTGCTGGACCAAAGTCGGTTTGTTGCCTGCGCGCGAACTTTTGGCCGATTGCCCACAATAAGGCGGTTGTCCGAGTCGCCTTGGTCGAGCCCTGTAGCAACACCGGAGCTCGTGATGACCATTCCGCCCGATCCCTCGATCTGTAGAGGCGATGCGATCCTAATCGAGTTGTCCGGCTGGTACGCCCCCCTGCCGTTCCCGGCGTATGTCCAGGTTAAGGCAATGGGAACCGTCGTCGCCACGCTCGCCCTAACACCTCACGAATATCAGGACATCCGGTTGATGCTCAAACTTGAGTTCGTTGGCACGAGGTTTCTCAAGCCAGACAGGTACGTCATCCGTGGACCTATTATGATCAACAACAGAATGCTTTCCAACTGGAGTTACGTCGCGGGTTCGCTCGCTACACAGGAGCCGAACGCAATCGAACTTCTCGCTTGGATTGAAAAGCCGACGCGGTCAGGGGCCGCACTCAACGTGGGACACGCCAACATCACGTTTCGAGCGATTGAAGCAGCGGTCTGAGCCGCACCGGGTCGCCGCCCTAACCATGAATTTCATTGGCGACGGTTTGTGCCGAGAGAACAGGGCGATCGCACGCAGCACCCCCATCGGTGCGCGGTCCAAGGCGAAGATTCCGTTGGTCGGCCCCATTGGCGCCGACAGTGCGCAAGATGATCGGAAGGGCATTGCCGGACCTCACCTTCGTGAGCTTGCAGTCGATTTAGGAGGCGATCAGCCGCGCTACTTGTTAGCAATCAGCAGTCGTCTTCAAACTGGACCTCGACCAGCCTGGGGCTGCGGCCGATCGCCTCTACAATCGCGTTGGGCGGGGGTGATTGAGCAGCCTAAGCGCCTCTCAGCCGGTGTCCCCTTCCGGCATTGTAGGGACCTTAGTAGGCAAGGAATCGCCGGGGCCCCCCGTTACTTCCCCTAAACTGTCACGCGTTAATCTCGAAAAGTAACGCGTTAATCCGGTTCGATGGACCTCGAAAAAGTTCTCCGTCGGATCGCCAAGGCCGGTCGCTCGCTACAAATTCGAGACAGTGGCCATGGGCACATCCGCGGCTCCCCCCTGGTCTTGCGTCGTAGTGTAACGCCATAATCGAATTATTCAATTTCAGGGGCGCGCCTAAAGTCATGGACTCGAGGAGTTTTTGCCAGAAACCTGTTCCTTCACTGTAACACCATAATCTTCATTAGTAACGCTATACTCTTATTTTATCCCACGAACGAATAGAAGTGAATCGCGAAACTCCGGTGCTGTAACTACTTAATCCGCAATTGTAACGCGAAAATCGCGAGAATCACACGGTCACTCACGGCCAACCTACCGGCAAGCGACGGACACGATTCACCAGGCCATCAGTGGCGGCTGTCGAGGCCGCATTCCCGCGCAAGTGCGGAGCTTCGGAAAGCGGAAGCGCCGTTCAGCCGTACTCGACCGAAAGGAAGCCATAGTCGAAGTGCGGCGAAGAGATAGGGATCGGCCGCTACGGGTTGACGGCGACTGCCACTCATCGTCAACCGACAGTAGCGGATCCTGACCGCGCCGCTTTCGCTGATCCTATCACCGGACGGCCGGCCCCCACGGTTTCAAATCTACGACCAGGTGGTCCTATTTCGGCTCGAACCCTAGTCCACACAGCAAATCTCGGCCGTGATGCCGGCGCACTCCATTTGGCGCAGACGGCTCAGTTGATTGCGGCGCATAGCGTCCGCTTTCGCCTTTGACCTCGAAAGGACACCTTGCCGTCGCGAACGTGTAACAGATCGGAGACGCCGTCCCGGATGAAGTCTTCGCACATCGCCCGAACAATCTCGGCCAAGCCGTCCGCGCCAGTGCCTTTGAGCAAGGCACCCGAGTTCGCAAGTATCCGGGTCCTTCCTGTCGCCGAACAACAGCGGATAGTATCTGGTCGCGCGGCAGCTTTCTTCCGATGTGCGGCCCACACGTGGGGAAGCCCTCAATATCTCTTAGTGATCAGCGAGGTCCGCCAGAGCACGCAACAACCATCCAGTTGCGGCCCTGGAGATTCGACGCGGCATTCCAGCGCCGACTGCTCGGACGCCAGATCCGACGGTTCGTCGTCAAGACCCATCGCAATTCAGCTGGATCGCGACGGGCCACCACAGATGATTCCGCGCTCTAGTTGATTTTGCGAAGCGAGCCCTTGTCGAGCAGCTTTGAGCGCAACTCCGTCTCGGCGTTCTCGACACGCTCTCTCAATTTCAACAATTCTCGATATTGTATTTCGAGAGAATCTTGCGCGGATTGAGTTTCTGGCGCGCGATAGTTCGTTACACAGCTCGAAGAATATCTGATCATGAACTTGTTGCCTGCCCAATTGACGCAAGTAGTTGAGTTGCGGAAGGTCGCTAAAGACGTTTGCCAATAGTTGATAGATGGCCGGAATTGCATAAGGCGGCAAGCCATCCCGCTTATTAAGATTGACGCCTACGCAAAAGCTTAAATCTGGAACCTCGCGTACTCCAGGGCCGTCACGGGCGATGGGACTTGTCGGTCTCCGGGCGTTTCCGACGCGCGCCGCTACGGCTTATCGCTGTAGCGGATGAGGCGAGAGCCTCCCTTTTCCATGCGCTTCACTTGCTTAGAAGTCGAACAACTCCCGCCGTCGCGGCTCCTGCGGATTTCGTACGGCTGATTGCATAGAAACTTCCCTGAGTACCGCTCAGGCGCTGCGGCGCACATAGTAAATACCTGTGGGTAGAGCGATATATTCCCTCGCCGCGCGACTTCTTATCCCATGATTTGCGAATCACCGGATTAAGGGGTTCGCCATGGAGGTATGTGACTTTCAATCGATGTCCGTCGATGAGCTATGGATTATTCATCAGGAGTTGACGAAGAAGCTTGCTCGGATGATCGAGGCGGAAAAGTTCAAGCTTGAGCAAAGGCTTCGCGCGATTGAAGAAACCAACGAGGCCTGGCGACCCGATCGCGAGCGCCGCCCATATCCCGCCGTGCTGCCCAAATATCGAAACCCGAATAATCCGAACGAGGTATGGTCAGGACGGGGGAGGCAACCGCGCTGGATAGCTGCCAAGCTCCAGGCTGGGGCGCATCTCGAGGAATTTTTGATTTCGGAGGCTCGCGGAACGGACTCCTCCAAAAATATTTGATGTCGACCATTTGATCTCGTCGCTAAGGAGCGATGTCGCAATGCCGTACGTCCTTGATGGTTCGACCGAGTTTTTCGAGGCAATTGCGGCGCCCGCCGACCTAGGCTGCCTGGGCCAGCCAATGGCGACTTTCCCACGATAGGAAAGATCGCAGGACCGGACATTTCCCCCACGCGACGTTTGCGACGATTGGTCCCGGTCCAAACTTCCGTTCCTGTGAGCCGATTAAATCACGGTTAGGATTGGCGTGCTCATTCTGGCCGAGTGCATTTTTTTCGGCGCGAGGCCATGACGTATTTAATCGCCACTTATCCAATCGCTTTCCTGTGGTCCGCCTTCGTCGCTGGCGTGTTTGTCGGCTACGCCATTCGTGCACTTATTTCCATGCAGCGGCGAAGAATTGCCCGCACGAGAAGGTACGATCTCTCCGAAGATTGATCAAGATTCCAAGCAATCGTCGTATGCGCGGTGAGAGGAACCCGGTCGCGCAGCCCCTGCCCTGGTGCATTGCGGTCCCAAGTTTGCCGACAAAACCTTCAGAACGCTCGTAAGCAGCCGCAGGATCGATTAAGCCGCTCCACGCGAAAGGCGCAGCCGCCCTCAAGCGAGAATAACTTGCGAGTGCACGGCATCACCGGTTGATGGTGCCGCCTTTCACGACGCGTTTGGTCGACCGAGTCCGCGGGCGCTCGGCCTTCGCAGAGCTCAGTGGACCAAACACGGTGACGGCCACCCGGGGAGCGCTCCCCGACGGCCTTCCTCTATTCACTGGCTGCTGGAGTGCAAGAGATCCGGCTCGGATGGCGTTATCTCGGTCGAAGCCCGCGCGTCAGCGCGGACTGAGTGGAACGAATTCGTTCCACTCTCCCTCAGGACCCGTTCGCCGTTTAAAGACGAGAAATCCTTTGCTCGTCGACACGATGTCGCCCGGCTCCAGCGTCGTGTCGTTCATGGCTCGCTCCAGGGCGCGCTCTGCGGCTATTTTCGCCAGATCCTGTTCGGCGGGAGCTCGTAACCCGAGGCGTCGCTCGCGACGTTCGGCGGCAATCCGTCTACGAGCTTCCTCGATCTGTATCTTCCATTCTTCACGCGACATTTCAGTCGACGTCTCGCCCACTGGCTCCTCCGTCGCCGACCCGGCCGGTTGTTCTGCAAGACACGCCGTCGCGCTCACCGCAAACGACAGAGTTGTCGTCCCAACTTGCACCCAGTGGCGAAAAAACATGTCGTCGGCCCGAGCTTGGCTCCGCGCGCAGAGGCGGTCATCACCGGTTTCAGCCACCAGTCGGACAAACGCCTAGGATCAGCAATCGCAAGAGCGGGAGGCCTGCAATTTACACTGCTGCCCGAAAGCGAGCAATGAAAACGACGCTTTGATCAGGACGACGAGCGGTCAACTGCCCGACTGGCTGAAATAGCCGGGAAAACGCGTCAGCATTGCGGATCTGACGAATTTCAAATGCGAGACGGACGCGTCAAGTTCCTTGAGCCGCCTCTGACCATTGGAGATTTCGGCGCCAAAAAGGTCCTGATGATGATTGTCCAGCGCTTCCCGCTCTAGATATTCATCGTCGCCATTGCCGAAGGTCACGGCCGCACGCGCGAGCGCATCTTCCACGCGACTGCTCAGCCCCGCTTGCTCGTTTTCGGCAGCCTGCAGAGCGACGTCAATCGCCGTCATGATCGAAGCAACACGCTCGCGATCGGTCTGCGCATCACGTTCGGCCGAACGCGCTTGGAAGCGCTTGTTCTGCGCGAGCGGATTGTTCGTTCGGGCTTTCAGAAGACGATGGAACATCTGGCATATCCTGTTTGTGCCCTTGGGCCCAAGGATCGACCCGCCATGGTTAAAAAAGGGCTAAACTGGAAACCGCTTCAGTGCGGCTTCGCGCGATCCAGATGCGCCAGGCATCTTCATGCTTGGTATAGAGTTCCGACCATCGATCGACGTTCACGCAGGTCGAACCGCTGCCACCTATCGCGCTCCCTTCCTCCGCCCGCGACGGAGGATCGTCGAGCATTTCGAATTCTGCGGTTTCCGCGCGCGAGAGGCCGATGAGGACGCGATGTCCATCAGCATTGACAAAATACCGTCGCGGTCCAGCGTTCCAATGAACCAGCATTTTGGCTCCTCAAGGCACCGGCTTCCAAAAACTCGGGCCCAGAATTCGCCTTGACGAACCACACGACCCAACGTGACCAGCACTTCAAATGATCGAAGCCGTACTAAACTGACAATATGCAGAATTATTAGGCGTCCGGCGAAGCTGCTGCAAGCGTGGTGATCACTCAAGGTAACTTGGAAGCCGTACCGCCAGAGCCAAGCGTTAACAGAAAGAGTTGACGGGCCCGGCGGCCACAACGAGGGACACCGGCGCTCCTGCATGCGTCGGTAACGTCAGAGCTCGTTCACTCACGATCCTGCGCATCGACGCGCCTCACATTTCCGCCTGTCTCGCGTTCCCTTCGATCGCGCGCTCTCATTCCACTCGATTGGCCGGGTCGATGACGCGGAATGAACGCCGCCGTTTGCCCTGGAGCCGCAGAAAAGGCGGCGGCCAATTACTGCCGTTGCGGGAAGCACTACCTAGCGCGGCTTTCCTCGCGCTTCCAGCGCCGATTGTCGCAGACCATGCAACTGCTCCGACGGCTCCGTACCACGCGGCTCGTCCATGGAGATTGCATCGAGGCCCGCGGCATAAACGCGCCAGCCGTTTGGCTCCGTCGAAGTCAGATGCAGGACGCTCGACGAACCTCGACTTTTGTCGTCATTCGCTTCGGGATCCACATCCGTATATCCACGGACGAACGCGACGCGCACGCTGCAGGTAAGGTTGAGCGGTTAGCTTAATACACGGTGTTGCTTGCGAGATTTCGCCGATCGCATATTCATTTTCGCACCGGGCTTCCCCAAGGCCTGGCCCCACCCAAGCAAAGCCGTCGAGCGAATCTGGGTCGCTTGGCGGCTTTTTCGTCTTATTTTGTGAATGAGGATTCTTTGAGTATGGCGCGCAAGCCCTGGTCGTTCAAGGAAGACCGCAAGTTGATGGAACTGGCCAAGTCTTCAGTCTCTTTGGAAGAAGCCGCGAAACAGCTCGGCCGGACACCTGATGCAATCAAGCGCATGGCATTGCGCCTGGGTCTTTCGCTTGGGTCGAAGAAGCCGAAGCAGGGCTGAGCAACAAAAGCCCGAAGGGCCCGATCATCTGCCGGGATGATGCAGCCCGCTTCCGACAGCGCGCTCAAAGTCCGCGATTGGAGCATTGCGGATCACAAAGCGGAAGCAAGAGCGTCTTATCGAGGCGCAGTCGAATGACCGAGCGATCGTGGCTTCTCGACGGACGATTCAGGACTCACTTCGGGGCCTTTCGCCGTCCACCCTTGTGAGGAATTATCTTGTCGGCCGCCTTGTGCGTGAGATGGTCCGGCACAGGCGGACGCTGCTCCTGCCGGTGGCCATGACCGCGCGCGTCACGCCCAAAATCGTCAAAAGACGGCTCTGCGGCACCGTAGGCGGTCGGGGCGTCCTCCCCAAGCACATCATGCTTCATGGCGTGCCAGCGACGCCACTGCGCACCGAAACTCGCGAGCGAGCCCGGTGGTGCTGGCCCGGTCGGCATGGTATCGACCTTGCGGCCAATGTGGTTGAGCTGAATCCTGGGATCCTGATTCACAAACGAAATGAGGACCCGTTCCACAAAGAGTGATCTGGAAAGACCACTTTCGTCAGCGAGCAGATCCAGCACATCCGCCAAATCCGGGTTCATGCGCATCACGAACCGATAGGAGCGTCTGGCGTCGGGATCGCCGAAAGGACGCCCCCGAGCTCTTTTTTTTGCAGCGTCCTTCAAGTTTCGGCTCACCCTCTATCTGCCGCCATTTAATGCTATAACATTAAACGAGGCGACTGCCGGAGACTACGCTAATTTCAGCGATTCGAAAGCGGGTTTCGAGGCAACCAGAAATGCCGCAGCGTCGTGCAGCATAGCTGCGGGATCGGGTGGCGAGGCGAACGCGCAACTCTCATCGGCGCCGATGGCTCGAACAATGCCTTCCGAACGGCCACCACCACGTCCCGCCAGACCCCGGCGCTCATTCGCGGACGCAGTCGGTCCGCCCCCCTTCGCCCCGAACAAGACCCATCCGCGGCGATCCCGGCTCCGACGGCGCATCAGATCTTCATCGTTGGGGCCAAGCGCGACTCCAGCTCGAGGACGAGGTCGGCATTGAAGTCGGGGTTCTCGCGCACGCCCGGCCGCAAAGGATAACCACGCGGATTAGCGACCACGCGCACGGGTCCGACCTGATAATCGCGATTGGTGTGAACATGACCATGCAGCCAGAGCGCCGGCGCTCCATCGCCTTGCATCAGGGCTTCCAGGTCGGATCCGTAGCACCAGTCGAGATCATTGAACAGGAGCGGACGATCGGGCCCCCAGCCCAGCAACGAACGATAAGAAGGGGCATGATGCGTCACCACCACGGTCTCTCCATCGAAGGGCTGGGCCAAAGTTTCCTGCAGGAATTTCCGAGTGGCCTTGTGAGCGTCGATCGTGTCGCGCGCTCGCAACCTGTCACGCGAACGGCCGGGCAACCTCTTGATCAATCGATAGTCGTTCATTGCCTTCGACGCCGCGCGAACCGCCTCGTCGAAGGAGACGTAGCCCGGCCGCGCGCAAAAGTCGGTCCAAAGCGTGCCGCCGATGAACCGGACGCCGTCGATCTCGACAGCCGCGTCATCCAGCAAGATGACGTCATTCTCTTCGGCGGCACGCGGCATAAGCTCGTAGCGCTGGGCTTCGTAGGTCGTCCGTAGTTCGGGGTGGTGCCTATCCGCGTGCGAGTAAAAATCATGGTTGCCGGGCACGTAGACCAGATTTCGCGCGTCGGGCAGCAATTCGCGCAGCCGGCGGATTGCAAGGTGCCCAGGGGCCATGACGTCGCCGGCGATGACCGTGACATCCGCATCGACGACCGCGAGGCGATCCATGCCGTTACCTGCGAGATCGTCGTGGAAGTCGGAGCCGAGGCGGATACGCATGCTTCGTCCTTTGGATCGATTGTTAAGAACTGTCGACGGCGATGAAACGAGATTGTAATACTTAGGATATAATGATGCAACATCTAATTTGTTACCAAACGGAGGACAGAAGATGAGCACTCGCGACCCACTTACCGGCTTTGACGCCCGCGCCTTCACCGTGGGAGCGGTCGGCGGCGCGGCGACCATCGCGGCGGCGTTCGCCGCCGCGATCCAAAACGCCCGCGCGGCAAACTTTGCGCGCTGGGACCGACAGGCCCTGGTCGACGGCATCGAGTTCAGCGAGCAGAAGCGGGCCCGCCTCTACAGAGAGGTGCAGGTCTCGAACCGCCGGATGCTGGAAATGCAGTCGGAAATGATCGCCCTCACGGCCGAGTTGAAGGCGATGCGGGCTCGGGAGATTCTTCGTCGGCGATGAGGTCGGCCGCGGGGCCCGTGTTGGGCCCCGCCGTCCATTGCTGCGGCATCAAGGGCCGGACGTCCCTGACGCCGGGAAGCCGGTGACGTCCAATCAAATGACTTTCGATATTGGACTTTTTGGAATGGACGATAATCGAGCATTCCTGGCGGGTCAGGCCACGCAGCCATCGAGAAATTTCCATCGGCGCGTCGAGCGGCAGTAAGGCCGGCCGGCCATCGATGATGCTCTGCGCGCACCATCCGAGTACAACAGCCGCCGCCAAATGATCGGGGCCCGAAGCACTAACCTCTGCTTCCGCGACCTTCTCCAGATCTTCGGCCGGAGCGATCGGCGGAATCTCGTCATGGTCCGGCGCGACGCCGAAGAGCACGCCCAGAAGGCGGCCAGGCAGCAGCACGAGCGCCCAAAGCGCCGCAACGACTGCCCGGAAGGCTGCGAACACCGACGTGAAGAACCGCATCATGACACTTTCTGTTGATCATCCTCCTGCTGCCGGACCTCGACAGTCAGCCGGGGTATTTTACCTCCCAACACATATATAACGATATATTTTTGCTTTAGCAACATGAGTTACCATTTGTTGCCTATTATATCATTCACTTTCGACGAACGGCTATTTCGAGCGCCCTGCGCCCGGTCCCGCCCCGAGAGACGGACCTCGTCCCCGAAAGCCATGGGCATATTGACCGACAGGACGGCGTCGACGATCGCCCGGCGGCCACGCCGCCCAACACCTGCCCAGATGACATTTGGCGGCGCTCTGACGGACGCTTCGCCAGGATGTCCAACCGGGCCGAGCCGCAGATTCCGTACGCAATGGCGCTCGGCTCTTCCGGAAAGAGCCCCCATTCACGCGTTCACCCGTCTTTGGGTCTGGCCCGGAGGCGATATCGATGGTCTTGATCGTGACGGCTTCGAGCATCGCGAATCCGGCGCCAAAGGGGCCCCGACATGCGCCCGTCGTCAGAGGTCAGACCGCGGCCTGCTCATTCTCAATGCGAAGCGGCCGGTTGCCCTCGCGACATTGGCGTCGGCCGGCTTGGCGCACGCGGCGGCGCATCATTCAGCTCAACTCCAGCTTCAGACGCGCGATGATCGCGCCGGCCGTGGAGGGCCATCGTCGCTCCGTCCGTTGGTGCGACCGGCGTCATGTTTGAGCTTCTGGCCTGAATTCTTGCCGGCAGTAACGTCGATCGCAGCCGCCAGGCGGTTCGCGCAGCCGGCGAACGGCGCACATCGATGCCTTGGCCGTCGCCTCGGTCTCTGTCATGCACCCATGCTGCCGCTTCGCAATCGCTTCAACCGGTTTAGCGAGCTGCGCCCTCCAAAAGGAGCCCGGCAATCGAGCGGCTTTCAAGATGACACGGTATCTCGCGGCAACTTACCGTGCGATACGACTCTATTGAGAAAATAAACGACTCTTAGACAAAATTTCTCTTCCCGAATTCACTAAAGAGGCGTTATATTATGACTCATTTCCGTTTTTTTCTGAACGGGTTGCCCATCGGATTGGAGGAAAGGACGAGCTCATGCGCGCACGCCCTAAGACCGGAAAAGTCGTCAGCCGCGGCTTCTACGCCGACACATGCGGCGGGTAAAACAATGACAGATCGAGACGATAAACGGCCCAGGGCCGTCGCCCCGCTTCGACGGAAGCTTGGATTTCGCCAGGCGAAGGCCCGCAGCGAAACCAAGACGCATAATGGTTCGACAGCCGGAGACCCAGACATCGGAGCCAGCTACCCGGCCTCGATCAGGGCGGCTAAGGCTGACAACCCGGCTCCGCAGGCTCAACAGGCCCCTCACAGAATAGACGCGGAAGCCTCCTTGGGCATTCAATTGCCTGATGGCGACCCGCAGGTTGGCCGCCCGGGAGAGCAATTCGACGATGGTCAATCTTGGACCGCAGAGATCGCAGCTTCGCTCGATGGGCCAAGGGGACCGGACTACGCCTCCTTTGACCCTGTCTTGTCCGGGCTCGTCGGGCAAGCCGAAGGATATCGCACTCAATGGCGCAACAAGCACCAGAAGGACCCGGACGCCCCTCTGGCCGTCGCGAGCCAGGAAACAAAAGAGCTTTACGAGAGGTGTGGGCGCAGGCTGGCAGCCAAGTACGTCCGTACTGAAGCGTCCGGGATGGCATTCGAGGACGTGGATCCGCGTGACTTCGCAAATTGGCTTTTGGCCAGGAAGCCCTTCTGGGACGACAGCACGTGGAGAATGAATCGTGCAGGTGCGATCGCTGTCATCCACACCATCCCCTCTTCACATATAACTGAAGCACTCGCCTGGTTGTATTCTGATCTTCAGCCTGGATCCGGATCGCGCGAGCGCGAGAGCGCGAACCAAATCGAACAGCACCAGATCGAAAAGCTCAAGACTGCACTCGGGGACCAAAACAGCAAACCGGCACGCTGGCTCGAAATCTGGCTCGATGCCGGCATTAGTACCGGTCTGCATCCGACCGAATGGCCTTTGGCCACACTGGAAATACGCCACGACGCCAGCGCGCCTCACGGCAGGCGGGTTTGGCTTCACGTGATAATGGGCCATGTGGAGGAGGAGTGGCTTACCCACCGCACCCTCGAGATTTCGAAGTTCAGCGAAGCCGCTGTGACAAACATCCAGCACATGATCTATAACGCAAGCGAATGGGCAGTCGAGGGAAAATTCGCCGAGCGTCAAGGTCAAATCGCGCGCCTGCTCCGCGTGACTTCAAAGAAATGCGGGTTCAAGCTGCAATATGACCTGCACAGCCTGCGCCAGCAATTCATTGAAAACATGAGAAGCGAGTATGGCGATGCCGGGGTGGCGGCCCTTGTAGGCCACCTGTGCATCAACAACGAGAGGAAGCACTATACTAAACGACGCGCGGCGTGGAAGGAAATCGGTGTCGTCGTCCCGTGGCCATCACGGCCGTTGGTTGCGCGAATGCAAAAGCGGCTTGAGATGTATCGCAGAATGCAGACGTTGGTTGCCGATAAGGCGGCCTACAGGCTTGCCGTGCTGGAACGGCTGGGTGAGCCATTAGCTGAATAAAAATTGCAGGCGGCGATAGTACTCAATCGAGCACCATCGTGGAACGCGCATTATTCAAGCAGCAGCGACAGGTGGCGAACGCCTTGGATTGACGTTTGGTTCGCCTGAGCTTGTCGCCCCGGCGGCGTTCCTTTTGATGTTCCCATATCAGATCAATGATCAGCGCCCACCGCTCGCGCAACTGTCGCTGAGCTCAATCGCATCGTAAGGCGCCCCACTCATCGAACTGATGTCATCGATGACTGTGGGGCACGTCCGAGCTTACTTGGCCGCAACGGTGCGCCGCCTCCGCCGAGCCTAGATCCAGATGCCTGCATCGTTATCGGTCATCGAGGGATGCGGTAAGGCGGATGCTGGCGCCTTCGGGCTCGGACAGCAGTTGGCTCCAACGTTTTCATGCCTGCCGCGGCTCTATTGAACCACAGCATCTTCAGCGCGCATTCTAAGATTTCGCTTGCGCCGGTGGCCGTAACCGTCGAGCCAATCAACCGACGCGGCGTAGCACATGGATAGCCGGTAGAAGGTCTAGAATTGGGGCAATCGTTCAACGCTGCCTACCACCCGGGCTTGGCATCGCAGCTTGGCCACGCTGGACGAAGTGTATGTTGGGTCGCGCCCGGATAATGGCAGAGGGGATGCGGACTGATCCCGAGTTGTGCCTTTTGCCGTGTCTTTCCGATCTTCGAGCACGATTGGCCATCAACATTGTCGCCATCGCACGGTAACACGCAGCGAGTTACCGTGCGATACGACTCATCTAGAAAAATAAACGATTCTTTGATGGCGTGTTTCGCTCTCCCACAGGACACGAAGAGTTCGACAAAGAATCGCTTTAAATTATCAAAAATCCGTTTTTGTTCTGGGTCGGTAACGGGGGGTGTCGCGAAATTGGAATGGGACGAGCTCCTACCCTGGACGCGTGAAAAGCGATCATTCGGCGACACCGCTGATACATGCTGAGGGGGGAACAGCGGCAAACAGGGACGACTGGCGACGCATGCCCAAATCGGGCTGAAATGGAACGTCAAGCCTAAACCTGGCCCCGATGACCTGATGGCAACCCCACTTTGAGGCCGACCATCCCGGTGCCGCCGGCTTCAACGCCGGTATGACCACCGCGGGGATTTCGCCACCAAGGCTCCTGTGTCTCGGGGCGCATTGATCACGGCTGAAGCGCCGCCGATGGGTTACAGCGGAATCTAAATCGCGCTGGTCAACGAAAATAGACAGCCCGACGATCAGGCAGAATTAGGCCTGTCGACAAGGACAGCGCAAAATGGCGCGTTACCGCAACGCAAGGGCTTGCTGCGTAGCAGCTTCGGCTTCGCCCAAAATTGCGGTGTGTCCTCTTCGGCTCGAACTACCGGAAGCTTTTGACCACAACCTTGTCGTAGCCCTCTTAGACCGTCGGTGCCAAACCAATCTGAGTTACGGCATCGTCAGCGATGCGGGGACCCGTCCATCTATCTGGGAAGGCGGGCGTTGCAGGCCGAGCCGGTGGATTGTCCGCAGGGAAAAGGCTTAAGCCGAGTCGGCTCCATGTCGAGACGTTCAATGGGGCGCAACGGGTTGTCGAACGGATATCACCTGAGCACCGGAAATTTGCGACGCAAACCACAGGGACGGCTCGCCGGCCGGCGTACGTCTACTGCGGCTTTTGCTTCGCTTTTGCCTGTAGCTTCTCGAGTTGCTCTTCCGCATACAGGATGATCAAGCGCCTTACGTCCTGGTCGGATATTTTCTGAAAAGCCTTGATCAGACGTAGCATCTGCAGATCGTCGACGTTCGGCATGGCAAAGAGCTCATCGGATAAAGCGGCGGCTGAAATAACAGAAACTATGCGATTGTTCTCGACGAATAGAAAAGCCAACTTCAGCCAGAGTAAACTCGTTGCCTTGCCACGGAACCGGAGAGGTTACTCTTATGCCCACCTGCTTAAGCGTGAGTGTGGTCCTTTAGAGATCGCGCCTTGAAACGCCCCTGAATCATGGATGCCTCGTTAGCGCCAGCAGGAACTTAACGATATCTGGGCTTTTTGATCCCGATCGGTAGCCAACCGGCTACCCTGGCGGCATGCGCCGAAACCACTTGATTGCAGCCATGTGCATCTGCCTGGCGCTCATTGTCTACGCCACCTTTGCAAAGTTGGCAGGACGCCCTGCGCTAATGGGGCATCACGAAGCCTATTGGGTCGTCGTGATCGAGCGCTTCAGCGCTTATGGGCTGCTCGGATTTCTCCTGTCGTTCCTGCTGCCGGGACGGTTCGCTTTAACCTGCTCTCTCGTTATCGCGGTCGCCATAGGGCTGGAGATCATGCAAATGCTCACACCCGACCGGGATCCGGGCCTGCTTGACGCCCTCCAGAAAGTCGCCGGAGGTCTCGTGGGTGTCATGCTCGCCCAGACGATCTTGGCCTTCTTGCCCAGACCTCCGACCTGAGGCAACAGGCCCGAGCCATCCCGATCGGTGGGTAGAACAAGGCAACTTTGGCTCATCCTCGGGCTACGCGGTTCGCCACCCTGGCTTGTGATGCCGAAGAGCGCACCGCTCTGCCCCAAACCGGGCTACCCACGCCTCCCGCCCCCGCTGCCCGCCAAATGGGCAAGACCCGTTGGGTTCCGCGCCGCGTTTGGGTGTCCCAATTAGACCCTATCTTAGCCCGTCCTGACTAGGATCTGCAGGAGCGTCCTTCGATCTCCGCGCGGGCAGGATGAGACTACAGCGACCGACCTTTGTGTTTGCGGCGCTCGTGCTTGCGAGCACAATGGCGTTCGGGCTGGGCGGGCATTTCGCAGCCGAAAGCATCATCCGGCGTCAGCAAGCCCATCAGCTCGACGAATTGACTGAGGTTGTTCTGCGTCGCGCCGAATTTGCAATCGATTTTGCCGGCGCGAGCCTGGGCGAACTTGCGCGGCGCGACCTTGCCGATTGCGGGCCCGCGACGCTGCAGGCGATCCGCCTCCACGTCTACCAGCGTTCCGCAATCAAGGATGTGCGCCTCGTTAACCCTGATGGCCCGGTGATCTGTTCGGCCTATTCCGAAACGCTGGAATTCGACAAGGGATGATCGACCGCCGCGATATGCTTCCCGCGCGCGACAAGAGCCTTTCGCTCTTCCGTGTCGAGCAATTCGGCGGCGATGCTCTGGGCGTGCTCAAAGACATCAATGGCAACGCCGCATTGGTCGCCATTCTTGGCGTCAACGCCAGCCTGTTCGACATCATGCCCGCCGAGTTGCGCGTCCATAGCGAAGTGATCCTCGCCTTGAGCAACGGCGAGAAACTTGGCGAATTCCTGCTCTATCCCGACAAAGCCTTGCAGGTCCCGATCGATCTCGACAAAAACTCCACTCGATTCCCACTCCATGCGACCATCCGCCTCGAACGCGGCATCCTCTCGACGCGAGGCCTACTGGCCGACGCTGGCCGTAGCGTTCGCAATTGGCGCGCTTTTCGGCAGGCTTTCGTAGGTCGCCTCGGCCTTGCCTGTTCCAGGCGAGTTGTTCGGAGGCACTTCATTGCCGCCTTTGAGATCGGCCTGCAACTTCACAAGTTCTGCGCTCGCCGTTGCGGCTGTCATGATGATCAGCCCCCCAGCATCGCCGCTCCCACCAGTGTCGCGTAGCCTCGATCGCTGTCGTTCCTCATGGCATCCTCCTGCAAGCTCTGCGGCCCGCTGCGATTAAACCCGGCCCGCAATGGAAATTCCGGATGGAGATTTACGCCTGATTCGGAACAACTATCGCGAGATCTCGGCTCCTTATACCCGGAGCTTGAGAAATCACGTGCGGGGGCTAAGCCGAGCGGCGCTGGCCCAGGAACTGGTTCGGCGTCAGGAGTTCTGCCATCTGATGATGGGTGGCCTGGAGCGCCTCGATGGCGCCGTCCAGATCAAAATCGGCGTCCCGGACAGATGCGAAAAATTTAGCCGTCAGCGCCAGATCGAGCTTGACGCGGGTTGCGCCATCGCGGCTTTTGCGGCGGTCAAGTGACAAATGGATGGCTAGCATTCTGGCCTCGGCAGGCGTGCAGCCACTCAGCCCGGCGAGTTCGTCATAAGTCATCCAGATCTGTGCCATGTTCAGTCACTCCTTTACTCGGCCTCAGCTTATTTTTCGTACTTAAAGCTTCGGTTGCCGCCGCGCGCGCGCCGACCATTTCGCAGCCATAGGGTCAATGCGAGCTAAACGAAGAAGGACTATCGTGCCGAGCCCCCGGTGGGTTGCATACAGCGAAGATCGATCTATGCTCACCCGATCGATCAACTGTTGAACTGAGGCAATCACATTGGGACAGATCACTTCGGAAGCCCTCTCCTTGAGTGATGTCGTGTCCCGTGGCGCCACCCTGCATGTTCCCGCGTTGGGCACCGCTTTGGGCCGACATATGGTCGGCTTCTCCGCAAACGTCCCGCATCGCTGACGCTCGCTCGTGCTGTCTGCCGATTTGGTGCTGGCGGCGGTTGCCTGGATAATCGTTGATTTCGCTTTGAGGTAAGCACACATGACGGACCGACCGACTGTCCTCGTTACCGGAGGCGCGGGCTATATCGGCTCGCATGCCTGCCGCGCCCTGACCGCCGCCGGCTATCAGCCCGTCGTTTATGACAATCTGTCGACAGGTCATCGCGGCTTCGTCGCCGGTCCGCTGGTAACAGGCGATCTGCTCGACGGCGCCACGCTGGCGCACGCCTTCGCCGAGCACAAAATCACGGCGGTCATGCATTTCGCGGCGGCAAGCCTCGTCGGCGAGTCCATGACCGACCCGCAAAAGTACTACATCAACAATGTGCAGGGCACGCTGTCGCTATTGCAGGCGATGCGCAATGCGGGCTGCCATCGTATCGTGTTCTCCTCGACCGGCGCCGTCTACGGCAATGCCGATTCCAAGGAACTGCCGGAAGATTTCCCCTGCGCGCCGATCAACCCCTATGGCGCATCGAAGTGGATGATCGAGCGCATGCTGGCCGATTACCGCGCCGCTTACGGCTTCGGCGCGTTCTGCCTGCGCTATTTCAACGCCAGCGGCGCCGATCCTGCCGGCGGCATCGGCGAATTGCGTGACAATGAAACCCATCTCATTCCGCGCGCCATGATGGCGTTACAGGGCCATGTCGATTTTGCCGTGTTCGGCGAGGACTACGACACGCCCGATGGCACCGCGATCCGCGACTATATCCATGTCACCGACCTCGCCGCGGCGCATGTCGCGGCGCTGAAGCTGCTGGAACAAGGGCATGCCGGCGGCAGCTTCAATCTGGGCACCGGCTCCGGCTTTTCGGTGCGGGAAATCCTGACCGCCATCAGGCAGGAGACCGGGCGCGAGGTGCCCCACACCGTCAAACCGCGCCGCGCCGGCGATCCCACCTATCTCGTCGCCGATCCCTCCGCAGCGCGAAAAGTGCTGAATTTCGTGCCGCGACATTCGGATCTACCGACTGTGATCCGCACCGCCTGGGCCTGGCACCAGCGGGCTCATCCGCTTAAGTCCTGACAACATCGTCGAAGTCGATCTGGCCTTATGGTCTATTCCGTTCTGAGCCAAGCGATCCCGGCGCAAATGGATGGCGCGATCGCGAACGGCCGTCGAGCCCCTTGGGCAGCTTGTCGGCATTGAGCTTCACGACCGCACCTCTGGTGTCGGGGGCCGGCACCTCGTCCTGGCTGTAGATCAGCGTCGCCTCGAAGGTCAAATCGGGGGCCTGCTCGGCCGTTCCGGAACAGGTCGCCATCGCACCGCTGCACACGCCCGAGAGCTTGACCTCGACCTCGTCGAGCCCAAACACGGTCGGCGGCCCCTCGGCATGTCGCCGCGTGGTCAGAATCGCCGTGAAGCGCTGCTCGTCGATTCGGTAAGAGCCGCCATAGGTGAAGAAGCTGTCGCTGCCGGAGATTCGTCCCTCCGCCAGATGCACTACGCCCGTGCCCTGACCGCGCGGGGTCCTGAACCAGGCAGCATATTTGCCGTCTCTCAGCATGAAAATATCCGCCGTACAACTCAAACCCATTTGCAACCAATACTAGGGCGCGACAATGATCCGCGCGGAGAGCATTCCGCCACGGTTAACACCCTGCAAAGCGAGCCAGTCAAATTGCTACCGACGCGCAGCGACGCGGGCAGCGCAGGCTCCTCCGCGCAGCGGGCACGAAAGCTGGACCTCGTTGCATACCGCGCTAAAGACGATCGGCGTGCCGACCTCGTTTGGCAGCTTGCATATAACCGCTATCAACTCAGCCTTCGTGACAACAAGCCTTCCTGTCGCGCAGGGAGGAAGTGGTCGAGATCGCCGCCGGTCAGCAGGCGACGCCGTATCAGAAGACCGAGGCCACGCTCGCGCCCATTATAGGTATAGAGAGTGCAGCGGAGGGCCACCCGGTCGAGGCCGTCCCAGCCGAATGAAATTATCCATCCGGCCAACAGCTTGCCGGCGCACTGTTTTCTCCGGTCGCCGGTTTGAACCTCTTCCTGATAGAGTGCACCAATATCTGAGAGTGATTCCGGTCACACTTGCCTTGGCGTTTCGCTGCTAAGCATCGCCCCTGGACGGGGACCGGGCAAATATCGGTCGAATTGGATGAGATTTCCCATGAAAAGCCTGATCGGCGCTGTTGTCGGCGCGTGCTGTCTTGCTGCCCCCGCTTTGGCGGAGACTCCGGCCGCCATCGTGGAGGACGTGCAAGGCAAGGTCGACGGCATCGCGTTCATGGATTACGTGGCGCCGGGCAAGATCATCAAGCTCGGGCCGAAGGCGAGCATTACGCTCAGCTATCTCAAATCCTGCCAGCGCGAGATCATCAGCGAAGGCGTCGTCCTGATCGGCGCCGAGCAGAGCACCGTGCAGCTCGGCGAGGTCAAGCGGGAAAAGGTGCCCTGCGATACCAATGCGGCCAAACTGTCTGAGCGCGAGGCGAACCAGAGTGCCGCGACGACCTTCCGCACCATGCGGTCGGATGCCAAGGGTAGCGCTCCGGCCAAGCTGCCGACGCTCTACGGCGTCGCGCCGCTGGTGCAGGCCAAGAGCGGCAGCACCCTGGTGATCGAACGCACCGATGGCAAGGAGCCCACGATCAGCGTGCCGCTCAGGGGCGACACGATGGTCGGAGGCAAGTTCTATGACTTCGCCAAGGTCGGGAAGTCGCTGACGCCGGGCGGCAGCTATCTCGCCATTCTCGGCGCCAAGCGCTACGCCTTCCAGGTCGATGCCAGCGCCACGTCATCGCCGACGCCGATCGTCGGACGCCTGCTGCGGCTCGAGTAGGCGGCCTGCGTCGGGGCGATGCGGCGGATCGGCAGACGGGACATCGTTGCAGCGATCCTGATTGCGCTTCTTGCAGGCGCCGTCGTCACGTCTCCGCCGTTCCAGACGTTGCAGGGCCTGTCGCTCGACATCCTCACGGCACTGCGCGGCATGCTCGTCGGCGACCACCGCGATCCCGCGACATCACCCGTCGTCGTCGTGGCCATCGACGGCGAGACCTACGACACTCCGCCGTTCAAGGGATCGCCAACGCAGACCTGGACGCGCGAGATCGGCCGCGTGCTCGGGAGTATCGACGATGGCGGTGCCAAGGTCATCGGCTTCGACGTCATCTTCCCGAGCTCGATCGAGCAGTCGGAGATTCCCTTCGGCGACGCGCCGCTGGGCAGCCGCATGAAAGGCTTCGATCGGGACTATCTCATCTCCCTGCGGAAGCTTTCCGACAGCGGCAAGCTGGTCCTCGGCGAGATCCTGAGCAACGATCATCCCGACGCGCCTTACCCCGCACAGCGATTTGCGGTGAAGAACGCTGTCCGTTCCCTCAACGTCCATACCGACACCGACGACGTGATCCGGCGGATGCCGCTGAGCTTCTCGATCGACGGTAAGCCGGTCCCCACGATGGCGGTCGAGCTCGCCGCGCGCGCGCTGGGTGGAAAGCCCGAGATCGCACCGTCCGGCGCGTCCGAATTGTCCGGTTATGCAATTCCGAGCGCGGTACCGAATACACTGGCGCTCAATTTTCGAGGACTGGGCCGTGACATTCCGACTTTCTCCTTCGCCGATCTGCGAGCCTGCGTCGAAAAAGGCGACCGCGATTTCTTCCGCCGCGCCTTCGGCGGCAAAGTCGTGCTGCTCGGCACCGCTCTGAATTTCGAGGATCGCAAGCTCACCTCGATGCGGCTGTCCGGCGGATATGACGGAACGCCGGGGCCGCGATGCGCCCTACCCGTCTCGGCGAACACCGCGCAAAAGGCCCGCAGCGACATCGCCGGGGTCTTCGTGCATGCCACCGCGGTCCGGAACTTGATCGAGCGCGATGCCGTGAGCGAACTCGGCTTTCCGGCACGGACCATTGTCACGATCGCGCTCGCGGCAATCATCGCCTGCGCGGCCTGCATGTTCGCGCCCGGCGGCGCGATGATCGCCTGGTTCGTCCTGACCGCCGTTTACGCCGCCGTGGCCGTCGGTGCATTCGTCTATGCCTTGGCGCTGCCGCTGACGGAGCCGGCACTCGCAAGCCTTGCCGCGCTCGCGATGATGATCGGCTACCGTTTCGTGCTGGCCGATCGTGACGAGCGTTTCCTGCGCAAGAGCTTTGCGTTCTATCTCGCCCCCGAAGTCATCGACACCATGGTTGCCTCCGGAAAGATGCCGGCGCTCGGCGGCGAAATGCGCAACGTCACCATGTTCTTCTCCGACCTGAGCGGCTTCTCCTCCATCGCCGAGACGATGACGCCGGGCGAGCTGGTGACGCTGATGAACGAATATCTGTCGGCCATGACCGACATCATCGAGAGCCATGGCGGCTATGTCGACAAATATATCGGCGATTCCATCGTCGCCATGTTCGGTGCGCCCGCCGACGATCCCGCGCATGCGCGCCACGCGGTCCATGCCGCGCTGAAGTGTCACGCAAAGCTGGCAGAGCTCAACGCCGGCAGCGCCGCTTTCGCCGGCCGCGGCCTGTCGCATCGCATCGGGCTCAACAGCGGCGAGGCCGTGGTCGGCAATATCGGCTCCCGCCGCCGCTTCAACTACACCGTGATGAGCGACACCGTGAACGTCGCTTCGCGGCTCGAAGGCGCCAACAAATACTACGGCACCGCAATCATGGCCTCGGAATCGACGATGGCGCAAACCGGCGACGGCTTCGCCTGGCGGGAACTCGATGCGATCCGGGTGCTGGGGCGCGGCGAGGCGATCAGGGTATTCGAGCCGCTCGCGGACAAAGGCGCGGAGAGCGCCGGGCAGAAACAGGTGGCCACGGCTTACGCGGAAGGGCTGGCCTGCTGGCGGGCAAGGGAGTTTGCGAAGGCCGCTGATGCGTTCGGGCGAACGGCGGAAATGGATCCGGCGTCAGCGCTTTTTGGCAAGCGCGCGACTGCGCTCGCTACAAATCCACCGGGGTCGGATTGGACTCCGGTGAACATCCTAGAAGGAAAGTAGTGCAGCGTAGCACCGCTTTTCGGGTTCACTCCACGCTAGAACGGCAGCCCCACATAATTTTCCGCGAGCAGGCGCTGCGCCGTCTCGGACGAAAGGAGATATTCCAGCTCAGTCTGCTGGAGCCGGTCCTCGTATTCGAGCCGGTCGGGGAAGCGATGCAGCAGCATCGTCATCCACCACGAGAAGCGTTGCGCCTTCCAGATCCGCGCCAGCGCCTTGGCGGAGTAGCCCTGGAGCCCGGAATCATCGTCGTTCTGATAGTGCGCGAGCATGGCGTGGTAGAGATAATAGATGTCTGAGCCGGCGCTGTTCAGCCCGCGCGCGCCGGTCGGCGGCACGATGTGGGCGGCATCGCCGGCGAGAAACAGGCGGCCGTAGCTCATCGGCTCGGCGACGAAGCTGCGCAAGGGCGCGATGCTCTTCTCGATGGACGGTCCCGTGATCAGGCGGCCGCCGACCTCGTCCGGCAAACGACGCTTCAGCTCGGCCCAGAACGCATCGTCGCTCCAGTCCTCCACCTTGTCGGTGAGCGGCACCTGGACGTAGTAGCGGCTCAGCACTTGCGACCGCAAGGAACACAGCGCGAAGCCGCGCTCGTGCTTCACGTAAATCAGCTCCGGCGACACCGGTTTCGTGCGCGACAGCACGCCGAGCCAGCCGAACGGATAGATCTTCTCGTATTCCCGCAGCACGTCCTTCGGGATCGACTTGCGGCTGACGCCGTGAAAGCCGTCGGCGCCGACGATATAATCGCAATCGACTCGAACGGTCTCGCCATTCGAACGATAGGTCACGTAAGGCCGGTCGGAGGTCAGGTCATGCGGCGTCACATCCTCGGCGTTGTGCACGACGTTGCCGCCGAGGCGGTCGCGCGCCTCGTAGAGGTCGCGCGTCAGCTCGGTCTGGCCGTAGACCAGCACCGAATTGCCGCCGGAATGCTTGTAAAGGTCGATCTGTGAGAGCACGCCGTCATGGGCGATCTCGAATCCCTTGTGGATCTCACCCTCGCGGTCCATCCGCTCGCCGCACTGAGCCTCGCGCATTAGCCTGGCGAAGCCGTGCTCGAGCACGCCGGCACGGATCCGGGCAAGCACGTGGTCGCGGCTGTATTTTTCCAGCACGACCGTGTCGATGCCCTTGAGGTGCAGGAGCTGGGACAACAGCAGCCCGGACGGCCCGCCGCCGATGATACAGACCTGAACTTTCATTTTTGCATCCTCCTCTGCACTTTCTTGCAGATTCAGCGCCGCTGACCGATGGAGACTTTCGTCTTTGTCTTGTACTATTCGAACATGAGAAGCGCAGCCCCCGCCCCGGCGATCCGGGTCTACAATCTGTTCGGCGAGTCCGGCGATCTGCCCGATGTCGTGCATTGCGAGACGATTGCCTCGCGCTCGGTGCTGCACGACTGGACGTTGGCCGTGCACCGCCATGCCCGGCTGCACCAGGTGCTGCTGATCGAGCGCGGCGGCGGCGAAGCCACGCTTGACGGGCGCGTGATGCAGCTGAAGCCGATGCAAATCGTCAACGTGCCTGTCGGCCACGTCCACGGCTTCCGTTTCGTGCCTGATACCCAGGGCTGGGTGCTGACCATCGCCGCGGAAATATTGGACGAAGCGCTGCTCGCCTCCGAAGGACTGCGGGGTGCCTTGTCGCGCTCGGCCGTGATACGCGGCACGCCGCAGATCCGGATCACCATGAAGCAGATCTTTGCCGAACACGCCGCGCGCGATTTCGGCCGAGCGCATGTGCTGCGTGCACTGTCGGCGGCCATGATTGGGCTGGTGGCTCGTGCGCTCACCGGCGAGGGCGGTGGCAACGGCACGGCTGAAAGCGGACTATTCCGTCGCTTCGAGGCGCTGCTGGAACAGCATCATCTGGAACGCTGGAGCGTTGCGGACTATGCGGGTGCGCTGTCGATCACGCCGACCCATCTCAACCGGGTGACGCGGTCAGCAACCGGCGACACCGCCTCGCACCTGATCCTCAACCGGCTGATCCGCGAGGCGCGGCGCAACCTCGTCTACACCAATTTGCCGGTCTCGACGATCGCCTATGCGCTTGGCTTCGAGGACCCCGCCTATTTCAGCCGGGTCTACGCCGCCGCCACGGGCGTGTCACCGCGCGCCTTTCGCGCGCAGCTCCACGGCGAGGAGACCTGAGACGATCACACATCGAAGAACACCGTCTCTTCCGGCCCCTGCAAATTGATCGTGAAGGAATACACGATCTTGCCGGCGCGTTCGCTGCGCTTTGCGATCAGCGTCGAGCGCCGGACCGGCTGCTCGATGAGGTTGAGCACGGGGTCGGCGGCGTTGGCGGCCTCTTCGTCCGAGAAATAGAGGCGCGTGTTCAGACCGATGTTGATGCCGCGCGCGACGATCCAGACATTGATGTGCGGAGCGCCCTTGCGGCCGGTCTTGTCGATGATCGCGCCCGGCTTGATGGTCTCGAAGGTGACGAGACCACTCTCGAAGTCGGAGCCGCCGCGGCCCCAGCCACGAAATTCATCGTCCAGCGAGCCGATTGACCGATCAGCCGGATGGTTGTAGCGGCCCGTCGCGTTGGCCTGCCAGATCTCCAGCAGCACGTCACGCAGCGGCGTGCCGCTGCCGTCGATCACCTTGCCCTCCAGCGTGATGCGTTCGCCTTGCGTGTTCGTCGTCACCAGCACGTTGGAGAAGTTCTTCTCGAAAATGTCGAAGCCGGCCATGGCCGGGATCAACCCGATATGGACGTACGGCCCGGCCGTCTGCGAGGCGGTTTCCTTGAGGTAGTTGAGCGGCTGCGGCATGGACCTAGTTCCCTGCGGTGCGATTTTCAAAGTAAGTGGAGCGCTGGCCGCGCAAGACGATGTCGAAGCGGTAGGCGAGCGAGTCGAACGGAGCCGATGCGTTGAGGTCGAGCGGCGCGACCAGACGCTCCAGCGCGTCCTTGTCCGGGATCGTCGTCAGGATCGGACAGACCGGGATCAGGGGATCGCCCTCAAAGTACATCTGGGTGATCAGACGTTGTGCGAAGCCCGAGCCGAACACCGAGAAATGGATGTGAGCGGGACGCCAGCTGTTGACGTAGTTGCGCCAGGGATAGGGTCCCGGCTTCACGGTGCGAAAATAATAGTAGCCGGTGTCGTCGGTCAGCGCGCGGCCGCAACCGCCGAAATTCGGATCGATCGGCGCCAGATACGTGTCCTTCTTGTGCCGGTAGCGGCCGCCGGCATTGGCCTGCCAGAACTCGACCAGGGTGTTCGGTACGCCGCGGCCGGTCTCGTCCAGCACCCGGCCGTGGACGATGATGCGCTCGCCGACGGGATCGCCGTCCTTGGCATAGTTGCGGATCAAATCATTGTCGAGCGCGCCGAGGTCGTTGTGACCGAACACTGGCCCCGTAATCTCCGAGACCGAGTTCTCAAGCGACAGCAGCGCCTGGCGCGGCGAACGTAGCACCGACGATTTGTAGCCCGGCGCGTACGCGGGCGGATGCATGGAACGGTCGCGCTGGAAGAAGCCGCCGTCACCGAGCGGCGGCGTGAACGGCTCGGGGTGGTTGAGGCGGGGATCCCGCAAGGCTGGCGCCTGGGCATGCATCGGCGTTGTCTCTCCCTATCGCGCCCCGTTTGGGCGCACGGTTTATCGGGAGATGATGGCGCGGGCTATTCTCAAGATAAATAGATCGATTATAATGAATTCCATGAACAAAATCGATCATTTGGCGCTTGATGGCCACGCGCTGGAGCTGTTCCTGGCGGTGCTGGAAGAAGGCTCGGTGACGGCCGCCGCAACGCGGCTCGGCCTGACGCAATCCGCGGTCAGCCACGCCCTCAACAAGCTGCGGCGGATCGTCGGCGATCCGCTGTTTGCCAAATCCGGCCGCGGCATTGTGGCCACGGCGCACGCCCAGGCGCTCGCGGCAAAGGCGCGGGCGCTGATCGACGAGATGCGGAGCTTTGCCGGCGGCGTCACGTTCGAGCCGGCGAGCGCGCAGCTTTCGCTGACAATCGCCGCGAACGACTTCCAGCGCGACCTGCTGCTGCCGCGGTTCTTCGATCATGTCGCCGCGCAAGTGACGAGCTTGAACCTGCGCGTGATCCCCTCGCAGTCGCCCTCGCCCGCGATGCTGCGCGAAAACCGCTGCGATCTGCTGATCACGCCGCTGCCGCCATCCGGCGTGGACATCGTGCAGAAGCGCCTGCTGCAAGACCATTACGTTTGTTACTACGACCCCAAAGCGCGTGCCGCGCCGGCTACCCGCGGCGCCTATCTCGCGGCGCGTCACATCACGGTGGTCTACACTGACAATGAGCGGCTCGACTTCGATCGCCGGCTTGCAGCCAACGGCTTCCACCGCGACATCGCGATCTCGGTGCCGAGCTTCTCCGGCGTGCCGTCCTTCCTGCGTGGCTCGCAAATGCTGGCGAGCATGCCGAGCCTGCTGGCGCCCGGCGTGATGCACGGCTTCGCGCAGGTGCGGATTCCACTGGCCTCGCGCACGCGAACCCTGGCCGAGCTGCCGATGTACGTGGTCTGGCACCAGCGCTATCAGAAGGACCCGGCGCATCGCTGGATCAGAGGCCAGCTCGAGACCATGGCGGCGACGGCCTCGCACCCCGCCTCCACGAAAACCTGATCCCCGTCAAACCCACTGGTTGCGCCGGGGCCGCCACGCTAGAATTCCCCCATGACAGTGACCGACATTGCGAGCCGGACCTACAATCACAGCTGGCGGCTGGATCCCATCATCCGCAGCCTGCTTGATACCGACTTCTACAAGCTATTGATGTTGCAAATGATTCGGGAATCTTACCCGAATCAGCAGGTGACATTCTCGGTCATCAACCGATCGCGCCATGTCCGGCTCGCCGAGATCATCGACGAGGGCGAACTGCGCGCCCAGCTCGACCACGCCCGCACCATCCGCTTCACCAAGAAAGAGCTGATCTGGCTTGCCGGCAACACATTCTACGGCAAGACCCACATGTTCTCGGCGGACTTCATCCGCTGGCTCGCCGAATTCCGGCTGCCCGAATACGAGCTGCGCAAGGTCGAAGGCCAGTACGAGCTGCACTTCCACGGGCCGTGGAGCCATACCACGATGTGGGAGATTCCTGCGCTGGCCATCCTCAACGAATTGCGCTCGCGCGCAGCGATGAAGGGCCGCGGCCGCTTCGAGCTCGACGTGCTCTATGCCCGCGCCAAGGCCAAGCTGTGGACCAAGGTGGAACGCCTGCGCAAGCTGGATGGCTTGCGGCTCTCCGATTTCGGCACCCGTCGCCGCCATGGCTTCCTCTGGCAGCGCTGGTGCGTGGAGGCCGTGAAGGAAGGCCTGGGCCCGTCCTTCATCGGCACTTCCAACGTGCTGCTCGCGATGGACAATGATCTCGAAGCCATCGGCACCAACGCCCATGAGCTGCCGATGGTCGCGGCCGCGCTCGCCAGCGACGACGAGGAGTTGCGGTGGGCGCCCTATCGCATCCTTGACCAGTGGCGCCAGACCTATGGCGGCAACCTCCTGATCGCGCTGCCCGACGCTTTCGGCACCAAGGCTTTCCTGCGCGATGCGCCGGAATGGGTCGCCGACTGGACCGGCTTCCGTCCCGACAGCGCGCCGCCGATCCAGGCCGGTGAGGAGATCATGAAATGGTGGGAGCAGAAGGGCCGCAATCCCAGGGACAAGCTGCTGGTGTTCTCCGACGCGATGGACGTGGGCTCGATCGAGGAGACCTACCACCACTTCGCCGGCCGGGTGCGGCTCTCCTTCGGCTGGGGCACCAATCTCACCAATGATTTCGTCGGCTGCACACCCGACGGCTCGTTCAATCTCGATCCGATTTCGCTGGTCTGCAAGGTGTCGTCGGTCGACGGACATCCGGCCGTCAAGCTCTCCGACAATCCCGAGAAGGCGACCGGCCTGCCCTCGGAGATCGAGCGCTATTTGCGCGTCTTCGGCGACGCCGGGCGCGTGCGCAAGCCCGTGCTGGTCTAGCGCCAGAGCAATCTCTCTCCATCGGGTAAACCATCTGGGGCGAATGCGAGACATCGGCGCGCCGATGCCGCGTCAGTTCCGGTTCGACGGCATTTGCAACGATCTGCCATCATCCGCTTCACAACGTCTTCACCCTGCGACGCAGTCTCCTGGCATTTTCAAGTCGAGTTAAGCACCTTTCGCGCGTAATCCGCGTTATGAGCGGATCGCTCCGCTGGGGTCGTCGAGCGACTTGGGGAAACGCAAAGTGTTTCGCAGAACAGCGCCGTCAACGAAGGGACGCAGCTTCCTTCACGTCATCAAGCTCGTCTCGCCTTTCGTCACGGTCGTTCTGCTGCAGGCCGCGATTGCCGGATTCAGCCTGGAGGTGATGTCCTCGGTCCGCGCCTATGTCGCGGGCGAAGCGTTGTGGTCGCGCTCGCAGAAGAACGCCGTCTATTTCCTCAATCTCTATCTGCATTCGGGCGACGCCAGCCAGTTTGCGCAATATCAGACCTCGCTGGCCGTTCCCATCGGCGACGAGTTCGCGCGCTGGGCGCTCGAGCGCGATCCGGTCGACGTCGAGGCCGCCCGCATCGGCTTCCTGCAAGGCGGCAACCACCCCGATGACGTGCCGGGACTGATTTGGCTGTTTCGCTACTTCAAACAGGTCAGCTTTCTCAAGGAAGCGATCCGCGAGTGGGCTGCCACCGACCCCATGCTGCTGGAGCTCAGCGTGTTCGGCGAGGTCATACGGTCAGAGTTGAAGAATGGGCCGGTTCAGGACAGCAAGCGCCTGCAATTGTTGTCGTCGCGGCTCTCGGAGCTCAACACCCAATTCACGGTGCACGCCAAGCGGTTCTCCACCGTTCTCGGCGAAGGCTCCCGCGCCATCAAGATGACGCTGACTGGCGTCAATATCGTCACAGCCATGACGCTGATCCTGCTCCTGATCTGGCACACGCGGCGATTGGTGCTGCAACGACAGGCGTTCGAGGATGCCCTGCATGCCGAGAAGGGGCGCCTGGCCTGGCAGGCGTCGCACGATTGGCTGACCGGCTTGTCCAACCGTCGCGCCTTCGAGGCGCGCCTGCAAAGCGAGCTGGATGACACCGCGGCGGGTTCGCTGGGCCTGATCCTGCTCGATCTCGACCAGTTCAAGGACGTCAACGACAGCTGCGGTCACCTCGCCGGCGACCGCCTGCTCCGCCAGATTTCGCGCCTCCTGCAGCAGGAGCGGCGGCCGCATGACCTGGTGGCCCGGCTCGGCGGTGACGAATTCGGCTTGATCCTGCCGCGGTGCCCACCGTACGACGCCGTCGATATCGCCGAACGGCTGCGCCGGGCGCTCGAGCTATCCGTCTTCGCCTGGGACGATCGTTGCTTTGCCGTGACCGCCAGCATCGGCGTTGCCTGCATCACCGACGGCAACGCCACGCTCGAGGACGCGATGCGGCGCGCGGATGCCGCCTGCTATCGCGCCAAGGAGAACGGACGCAACCGTGTTCAGGTCGACAACGGGACGACGGACGTCATCGTCGTCACCTCTCGGCAACGCAAGTCCGCCAGCGCATAGCAGCGCTCAGCACTTTATCGTATGGGCAGAATCCCGAGCCCCGCGAGATGCGCATCCAGAAATTGTTCAACCTGCTGGCGCAGCATTTGCGACGGTACGGCCACCATGCGCTCTTCGAGGCCGAGCGAGATGATCCCGTGCACGGCGGAAAACAGGGTGCGTGACAGCAGCGCGATCTGCACGTCGTCTGCATTCGGAAGCAGCCGCACCAGGGGCGCATGCATCAGCGCGAAGGCGTCCATCACCATCTGAAGGATGTCATCGGGGTAAGGGCGGTCGTCCTCCATCCGATGTTCGAACAGCGAGCGCAGCAGATTGGCGTGCTCCGCGAAGAATTCGAGATAGGTCGCGGCCAGCCCGTAGAGCTGGCGAACCGGATCCTCGGCTGGAACCTGGCCCAGCCGCACCGTTAGCGCATTAACAGTCTCCCGATTCACAGTCAGGATCACGCCGTCGAAGTCACCGAACTCGTTATAGACGCTGCCAACCGAGCAGCCGGCGGCGTCCGCAACGTCCCGGACTTTCAACGATTTCAATCCCTTAGTTGCAATAATGCCGCGAGCGATCTCCACGATCTGCTGCCGCCGGCGAGACTTTTTTCGATCTCGCAACGATTCGTCTTGAACATTGTTCATTTTCAGGATACTCACTTGAACAATGTTCAAGTTAACCCGGAGACCTGCAAAATGCAAACCCTCGCTGTTGATATCGCCTCCACCTTCGTCGATGACGCCATAGCTCTCGTGACCGGAGTTGGCCGCGCCCTCCTGCGGTTCGCGACGGGGCCGATCGATCGCATCGCAAATGCCTGCGACATCGCCGGCGTCCTGACCGAGCGCCGGGCGACCTTCCGGATGTGGCGGGCTAACCGCGGCCGTGCCCGTCATGAGGGCCGCCGCATTAGCCTGCTCGGCCGCCTCTCGCCCTTTCGCCGCCTAGCCCATCTCACCTGAGGCGAGCACGCCGCCTTGCCGGAGCGTGACAGAGCCGCGACCAACCATTTGCGAACCAAACCACGCCACGCGGAGACCAACAGGATCGGAAGGCAAAGGCGCAGAGCAGGCCGGGACGATCGCCGTCAACCCGCAAATGCCCGTCGCATCTCCTCCGGTCCCGACGCCCATCCGACAATGAAACAACCTCAGACAGCGTTTCCAAAACAGGACTAGTCATGATCAGGGATTTGATGTCGTCACGCCGCTTCGCGCCGCTGTTCTGGGCGCAATTCTTCTCGGCGCTGAACGACAACGTGCTCAAGAACGCACTCGTCATCATCCTGCTTTACAGTGCCGCGACCGGCCACGGCGATGCGCTGGTGACGGTCGCAGGCGCCGTCTTCATCTTCCCCTATTTCATTCTGTCCGGGCTCGGCGGCCAGCTCGCCGACAAATACGTCAAATCCGTCGTCGCAAGGCGGCTCAAATTCGCCGAGATCTTTGCCGCGGGCTTTGCCGCGGCCGGCTTCTTCCTGCACTCGGTGCCGCTGCTGTTCGCAGCACTTGCACTGTTCGGCGTCATCGCCGCGCTGTTCGGTCCCGTGAAATATTCGATGCTGCCGGACCAGCTCGAGCTCGGCGAACTCGCGACCGGCAACGCGCTGGTCGAAGGCGCGACCTTCATGGCCATCCTGCTCGGCACCGTTGCCGGCGGCCAGTTCGTGGCCGGCTCCGCGCATATGGGCTGGGTCGCATCGGCCGTGGTCGTGCTGGCCTTGCTGTCCTGGGCCTTCGCCTCCCGCATTCCCGCGACGACGCCGTCTGCACCCGATCTTCCGGTCAACGCCAATCCCTGGACCTCGACGCTCGGCCTGCTGAAGACGCTGCACGCCGATCACCGGCTGTGGGACGGCACCGTGATCGTCTCCTGGTTCTGGCTGGTGGGCGCCATCGTGCTCTCACTGCTGCCGGCACTGGTCAAGGACGTCATCGGCGGCACCGAGGGCGTGGTGACGTTGTGTCTCGCGATCTTCGCAATCGGCATCGCCATCGGCTCGCTGTTCGCCGCGAATCTGAGCCACGTTCGCCCAAACCTCGCGCTGGTGCCGATCGGCGCCATCATGATGGGGTTTGCCGGCCTCGACCTCGCCTGGGCGATCGGCGTGACCGCCAAGGGCCAGGACATCACCGCGGGCGACTTCGCGACCTCGTTCGCGGGCCTGCGCATGCTGCTCGATTTCGTCGCCTTCGCATTCGGCGGCGGGCTGTTCGTGGTTCCGTCCTTCGCCGCCGTCCAGGCCTGGTCTGCTCCCTCGGAGCGCGCCCGCATCATCGCCGCCGGCAACGTGCTGCAGGCCGCCTTCATGGTGGCCGGCTCGCTGTTCGTCGCGCTGCTGCAGGCCGGCGGATTGCACATCGGCTGGATCTTCTTTGGCCTCGGAATCGCCAGCTTCGGCGCGGTCTGGTTCGTGCTGACGAAGTGGGGCAAGGAAGGCGTGCGCGACTTTGGCGGGCTGCTGTTCCGCGCGCTGTTCCGCACCGAGGTCCGCGGGCTGGAGAACCTGCCGCCTGCTGGCACGCGCATGCTGATCGCGCCCAATCATGTCAGCCTGATCGACGGCCCGCTGCTGCACGCCGTGCTGCCGATCGACGCGAGCTTCGCTGTTGATACCGGCATCGCCAAGGCCTGGTGGGCCAAGCCGTTCCTGCGCGTGGTCAAGCACTACACCATGGACCCCAGCAAGCCGCTGGCCGCGCGCGACCTCATCAAGCTCGTCGCCGCCGGAGAGCCGGTGGTGATCTTCCCGGAAGGACGCATCACCGTCTCCGGCTCGCTGATGAAAGTCTATGACGGCACCGCGATGATCGCGGACAAGGCCGACGCGGTCGTCGTCCCGATCCGCATCGAAGGCGCCCAACGCTCGCATCTCAGCTATCTCAACGGCAGCCAGATCAAGCGCACGTGGTTTCCGCGGGTGACCGTCACCATCCTGCCGCCCGTCAAGCTTCCGGTCGATCCGTCGCTCAAGGGCAAGTCGCGCCGCAATGCCGCGGGCGCGGCACTTCAGGACGTGATGATCGACGCCATGGTGAAGAACGCCATGCTCGATCACACCCTGTTCGAGGCGCTCGGACACGCTTACCGCGACCGCGACACCGGCAAGGTCATCATCGAGGACGCGCTCGGCACCAAGCTGACCTATCGCAAGCTCATCCTGGGCGCGCAGGTCTTGAGCCGGAAGCTGGAGAACGGCACCGCTATCGGTGAGAATGTCGGCGTGCTGCTGCCGAATTCCGCAGGCGTCGCCGTCGTCTTCATGGCGTTGCAAAACATCGGCCGGGTGCCGGCGATGCTCAACTTCTCGGCCGGCCCGGTCAACGTCCTCGCCGCCATGAAGGCCGCACAGGTGAAGACCGTGCTGACGTCCAAGGCCTTCATCGAGAAGGGCAAGCTCGACAAGCTGATGGCCGCGATCTCCGCGGAAGTTCGCGTCGTCTATCTCGAGGATGTCCGCGCCTCGATCGGCACGGCCGACAAGATCAAGGGTCTGCTCGCCGGGACTACGCCGCGCGTCGTCCGCCAGGCGAGCGATCCGGCCGTCGTGCTGTTCACGTCGGGCTCGGAAGGCACGCCCAAGGGCGTTGTGCTGTCCCACCGCAACATCCTTGCGAACGCCGCACAGGCGCTGGCGCGGGTCGATGCCAACGCCAATGACAAGGTGTTCAACGTGCTGCCGGTGTTCCACTCCTTCGGGCTGACCGGGGGAATGATGATGCCACTGCTCGCGGGCATTCCGATCTACATGTACCCCTCGCCGCTGCACTATCGGATCGTGCCCGAGCTGATCTACCAGACCGGCGCCACGATCCTGTTCGGCACCGACACGTTTCTCACCGGCTACGCCCGCTCGGCGCATGCCTATGACTTCCGCACCCTGCGCCTGGTGATCGCCGGCGCCGAAGCGGTCAAGGATCGCACCCGGCAGGTCTTCATGGAACGCTACGGCATCCGCATCCTCGAGGGCTACGGCGTGACCGAGACCGCGCCGGTGCTGGCGATGAACACGCCGATGGCCAACCGCCCCGGCACGGTCGGCCGCCTGTCGCCGCTGATGGAAAGCCGCCTCGACCCGGTCCCCGGCATTGAGGAAGGCGGCCGCCTGTCGGTGCGCGGACCGAACGTGATGCTCGGATACTTGCGGGCCGAAAATCCCGGCGTGCTCGAACCGCTCGCCGAGGGCTGGCACGACACCGGCGACATCGTGGCGATCGACGCCGCCGGCTTCATCACCATCAAGGGCCGCGCCAAACGCTTTGCCAAGATCGCCGGCGAAATGGTCTCGCTGTCCGCGGTCGAGAACATCGCGACGACCCTGTGGCCGCAGGCCGCATCGGTCGCGGTGTCGATCCCGGATCCGCGCAAGGGCGAGCGTATCGTGCTGCTGACAACGGAAAAGAACGCCGAGCGCAGTGCGATGCAGGGCCAGGCCAAGGCGATCGGCGCATCCGAGCTGACCGTTCCCGCGGCGATCATGGTGGTGGACAAGGTGCCACTGCTCGGCACCGGCAAGACCGACTACGTCACCGCAACCACGATGGCCCGGGAGCAGGCCTCAAGCGCGGAGCGCGAGGTTGCCTAAGAGAGATGTCCAAGGCGCCTGACATGGGCAGCGCGCGATGCCCGGGAGTGGTACTGCTCCATGGCATCGCCCGCACCTCCGCACCCTGAAACGTCTTGAGCGGGCACTCCAGGCGACCGGGTTCGCGACACTCAACATCGACTATGCGAGCCGCAGGAAGCCGATTGCAGCGCTCGCGAGATCCACCCGGCGATCACCGATTTCGCAGAACGTGATGCGCCCGCCCCCCGTCAGGTGGTCACGGTCCAGGGATCGATTATAGTCAGACCGGCAGCCTTGAACGCACTCGTGTCGCGCGATGCCACTGCGAACCCGTGCGCGGCGGCGATCGCGGCGATATAGCCATCGGGCGTGGGGAAGCCTTTCCCGGCCGCGCGCGCCTTGACGGCGAGATCGGCATAGCGCCGCGCCGCGGCGGTATCGAAGGGCAGAATGCGGGCCGCGAACAGGTCCAGCACGCCGTCAAGCGCAGCTGCCAGCCTGTCCCTACGCTTGCCGCGCGGCAACGCGCTGATCCCGAACAACAGTTCGGCAATGGTGACGCTGGAGAGAAACAGCGTCTCGGCCGCCTGGGCGTCGAGCCAGTCGCGGACCGATGGATGCGGTTCGGGCTTCATAGCCTCGGAGACCACATTGGTATCGAGCAGGATCATTCGAAGCGCACCGGCTCAGCGGGACGCGCGTCGCGGCCAAGTTCAAGTGCCTCGACGTCGGCATTGGTGAGGCCGATCTTCCGGCTCATCTCCGAAAGAGCGGTGCCAAGCCGCAGCCGGCCCTCGGGACGCACTGCGGCCTCCAGAATGGCGCGCATTTCCGCTTCCGCACTGCGATTGTGCTGCGCCGCGCGGACTTTCAAGGCGCGATGCGCCTCCTCGGAAAGGTTGCGGATGGTGACGGCGGCCATGATGGCATCCTCCGGAGACTGACTGCAATGCTATCAAAATAGAACCTTTGATAGCATTTTTCAAGGGCGACTGCGGCGCTCACGCGCCGCCCGAACCTCCTTACCGGGATGCCGAACTTCTTCTCTCTACCGCTCACGTGCGCGAAACCCGCTTCCGCAAGTCTGAATCTCAAGAACTGCCTTCTCCGCGGCGCTCCTGCGCATAACGCACCAACGCCGCGAAGCGATAGATGCCGTGCACGAACTTGCCGTAGGGCATGGTGATGAACAGCGCGAACACTGCCCCCAAATGCAACGCAAGCAGCGGTCCCATGGCAGCGGTCTCCCGCAAGAGCAGAAGCAGCATGCCGGTGAAGCCGGCGAGGAACAGCATGGCGATGAAGCCGACATCCATGCCGTAGCGCTGCTCGTCGAGCAGCGCCGGATCGCGCCGCATCTTGGCGGCGAACAGGCCGATCGGCCCGATGATCAGGCCGATGCCACCGAGCGTGCCGAGAACCACCGGCAGATCCCACCACGGATACGGCGCCTCGCGGCCGAGCGGATAGTGATACAGCGTGGCGACCGAGGTCGCGGCGAAGCAGAGCAGGAAGCCGTAGAAGGTCAGGTGATGGAAAAGCTTGCGCCGGTCGGTCGGCTTGTCATCCTCATTGTAGCAGCCGACGCCGCCACCATGAAGATAGCGCAGCTCACCAGCGTCGCGTATCGCCTGAAAGATGGAGCCGCCGTCCGCACGGCCGCCGATCGGCGGGCCGATATCCCGCCAGAACGCACGCACGCTCATCACCAGCGCGAAGATCGCATAGAGGAAGGCGGCGCTGAACAACGCCGCCATCGCGTTGTGCGGCATCAACTTGTAGAACGCGCCGGGGCCCGTGTGCACGCCAAACAGCACGCTGCGGTCGTTCAGGGCCGCAAAGCCGAGGATGAAGGCGGCCATGCTGAGCGCGGCGACGATGCTGATGACGAGACCATTACGCGCGAAGGCACCGGACAGCGCGTGCGGCCAGGCATAGGCCGCATAGGATTCCGCGCGCGCGATCGCCAGCGTCTGCGGGACGTTGACGTCGAATTCGTGCGGCGGCGAGAACTGGCAGTCGACGTAGCAGGCGCCGCAGCCATGGCAGAGATTGGCGAGATAATTGAGGTCGCCGTCGGAGAAGGCGCGCCGCATCTCCATGGCGGGAAACACCGCGCAAAGACCCTCGCAGTAACGGCAGGAATTGCAGACCGTCATCAGGCGGTCGGCTTCGTCCAAAATTCTGGTTCCGTGCATGGCTTTACTTCGTCAGACCTTTGCCCTCGAGCCATTTCTGGATCAGGGCTGCGACCTCGAGGTTGTTCTTGTCCATCATCACCATATGCGAATTGCCCTTGATGCCGGCCTGCGGGAGATCGATGATGTCGACGCTGCCCCCGGCCGCCTTGATGGCGTCCGCAAAGGCGATGCCATTAGCGCGGATCTTGGGCCAGCGCGAATCGCGCTCGATATAGTCGCCGTAGATGATGAGGGTCGGGATGTTCTTCAGCACATCCGCCTTGGCGGGATCGCCGATGCCTGCCGGCTCGATCGCAATCAGCGCCTTGACCTTGTCGGGACGGGCTTGCGCGACCTTGAAGCCGAAGGTGCCGGCTTGGCTGTGGAACAGAAGCACCGAGGGGCCGACGCGATCGATCTCGGCGATATAGGCGGCGATGGTCGCATCGTCGGTCGTGGTCCAGCGCGGCACGTTCTGCTTGACGAAATTCTCGTAACCCTCGACGGGGAACTGGTTGCCCGGCAACAATCTTCGCTTGGCGGGATCGGGATCGTATGAGTTCGGTCCATCGCCGATGCGGAAACGCTCGAACGGGTTGGCCGTGGTCAGGAAGACCGGCTCGCTCTTGAAAATATCGGGGTACTGCGCCCAGCCCGCGCGTCCGCGCTCTACCGCGTCGGAATTATAAACTGCCCACCCCTTGCGCAGAAAATAATTCAGCCAGCCTTCGCGTCCGTCCGGCGTGGTCTCGTAGGTGACGCCCGTCAATCCGCCGCCGTGCCACATCAGCAAGGGATAGGCACCCTTCTCGTTAGCCGGCAGAAAATATTGCACGTACATCTGCTCGACCTGATACGTGCCGTTGGGATCGACCTTGGCCGGCACCCCACCGGGCGCGAACACGACCTCCCTCACCGGCTTGCCGGAGATTTCGACGAGGCGGCCGCCGACATGGAACGAACCCATGTCTCGCAGCGTGATCGGCTCGGCCGCCTGGGCGTGGCCGACGATTAGCAGCGCCGCGATCGAAGCGATGGCAATGCGTGACATGGTTCCTCCCTCGTGTCTTTTCTTCGTCCTAGTTCTTCGCGTGGCGTGCCGCTTCCCGTCCTGCAATCCGTCCGAACACGCTTCCGATGGTCATGCCCATGCCGGCAGCATAGCCCTTGCCGAGCACGTTGCCGGCCATGATCTCGCCGGCGGCGAACATGTTGGCCGACGGCTTGCCGTCAGCCATCAGCATGCGCGCTTCCCTGGTCACGCGCGTGCCGAGATAGGTGAAGGTGATGCCGGGCCGCACCGGATAGGCTAGGTAGGGCGGCGTCTCGATCCGCCGTGCCCAATGCGTCTTCGGCGGCGTGATGCCTTCGGTGCGGCAATCGTCCAGAATGGTGTGGTCGAAGGTGCCGGGCTGCACCGCGGCATTGAATTCGGTAATCGTCTTTTCCAGCGCAGCCGAATCGAGCTCGAGCTTGCCCGCAAGCTCGGCAATCGTCTGCCCTGCGATCGGCGGGAACAGCGTCGGCATGAAGCTCGTGACCACGGTGGAATCGAAGATGATGTAGGCGATCTGGTCGGGCTGCGCGGCCACCAGCCGGCCCCAGATCGCGTAACGCTTCGGCCAGATGTCCTCACCTTCATCATAGAAGCGCTGCGCCAGCTTGTTGACGACGATGCCAAACACGACGGAATCGTGCCGCGTGATGATGCCGCCGTCGAATTTCGGCGCGCGCGCGTCGATCGCGACCGCATGGCACTGGGTGGGGTCGCCGACCTCCTGCACGCCCCTGGCGAGCAGCATCTTCAGGATTGAGCCGCGGTTATAGGGCGTGCCGCGGATCAGAAAATTGTCGGCGGCCTCGCCCCAATATTGCTTCAGCCATTCGATGTTGGCCTCGAACCCGCCGGCCGCGGCGACCAGCGATGTCGCGCGTATCTCGGTATCGCCCTTGATCGGCCGCTTGAGGCGAGCAGCGAGAAACATGCCGTCCTCGATCACGAGGTCGGTGACCTCGGCGTCGTATTCGACGTCGACGCCGAGCTTCTCGGCGGTGAGATAAAGTGCGTTCAACATCGCGCGGCCGCCACCGAGAAAGAAGGAGTTGGTGCGACCGAGGCTCAGCGTGCCGCCAAGCGAGGGCTGCCAGCGCACGCCCTGCTCGACGATCCAGTTCAAGATGTCCTTGGACTCCCGTATCATGTGCCGGGCGAGCACCTCGTCGGTCTGGCCGCCGGTGACGCGCAGGAGATCCTCCCAAAACTCTTCCTCGGTGTAGGGGCCGGTGAGGATTTCGGTCGCCTCGTCATGGGCGCAACGCATGTTGCGGGTGTGGCGCGTGTTGCCGCCGCGATAGAATTTTGGCGCACCTTCGAGCACCATCACGGACGCCCCACCGCGTCGCGCACTGATCGCCGCACACAGCGCCGCGTTGCCGCCGCCGATCACCAGCACATCGTATTTGCTGCTCATGCCGTCTGCCCGTGCGACGAAGTTGGAAACATTCTGCCCGCCGGCAGCCTCGGTCAATCCGGGATCATTGCGCACCTTTGTATACAAAGCTATACAAACGTCCGGCAAGCGCCATCGCTGCATGGGCAGGATGCGCGAGCCCACGAGGATGGATGGCAAGACGTCCGACAAAGGTAGGCGGCTCGATCGCGCGCGGCGGCGGCGTGGCACTGGGCGAAGCCGTGTTCCGCTCGCTCTGCGAGGCGTTGCAGGCCGGCAGCTACCGCGCCGGCGACCGCCTGCGCGAGGAGGAGGTCGCCCAGCGGCTGAAGGTCAGCCGCACCCCGGTGCGGGAGGCTCTCGGGCGACTTGCGGCCCGCGGGTTCGTCGAACCTGCCGGCGGCCGCGGCCTGATTGTGCGCAACCTCGACATCTCGGAGGTGCTCGAGCTCTACGCCATGCGCGAGATCATGGAGGGCGCCGCCGCCCGACTTGCGGCCGAGCACGCCTCGGCGCCCGAGATCGATGCACTCAGGGATATCGAGCAGGCCTTTGTCGAAGCGTCCGAGGCCGACGCGACCGAGATGGCAGGAGACATGGCAAGACTCAACCGCGCCTTCCACGAAGCGATCTGCCGCGCCGCGCGCAACCGCTATCTCGACAACGCTTCGCGCGAATTGCAGGACTGGATCGCCCTGCTCGGTCCAACCACGTTCACGGTATCGGGCCGCCCCTCGACCAGCCACGGTGAGCACCAGGCCATCATCGAAGCCATCGCGGCTCGCGACGGCGGCAAAGCGGAGCAGCTCGCGCGCACACACATCCGCGAAGCGCTGCGCTGCCGGCTGAAGCTGTTGCAAAAGCAGTAGTAGAGCGCGGCGCTCAGGCGACCAGTTCCGCGACGATCGCCTTCAACACGTCCCGCACATCGGCCGGACTGAGCCGCACCTGCAGTCCGCGCTGGCCGCCATTCACGTACACATAGTCATGTGCGAGCGCGCTCTGCTCGATCACGATGCGCACGGGCTTTCGCTGCCCGAATGGGCTGATGCCGCCAACCTTGTAGCCGGTGAGGCGCTCGGCCTCCGGTAGCTTCATCATCTGCGCCGACTTGCCGCTGAAAGCAGCGGCGAGCTTCTTCATCGAGACTTCCTGGTCGGATGGGACGATCACGCAGACCGGCTTGCCATCGACGAGCGCCATCAGCGTCTTCAAGACGCGCGCGGGGTCTTCGCCAAGCGCAGCAGCCGCCTGGAGGCCGATGCTCTCGGCATCGGGATCATAGTCGTAAGCGTGGACGGTGAAGGCAACACCGGCGGCTGTGAGCGCGCGTGTGGCTGGGGTGGCTTTGGACATGGACGATGTTTACCACCGCCATTGCGAGGAGCGAAGGGACGGCAACACGGGTGGACGCATACACCACAGCCTCAGCGTCGTCCCGGCGAAGGCCGGGACCCATAACCACAGGCAGGAGTTTGGTGAAAACTCGTCGTTCGGTACGCCCACCATCCGCTAAGGAGACACCTCGCGGTATGGGTCCCGGCCTTCGCCGGGACGACGCCGCATATTTGGAGGCATTGTGCCGCCAAATAGCCGGCGACCGCCGCAGCCCTACTCCGCCGCGTCCCGCATTTCGGCGCGCTCGGCTCTCGCCGCGCAGAACTTGAACTCCGGGATCTTGCCGAACGGATCGAGCGCCGGGTTGGTCAACAAATTCGCCGCCGCTTCCGCGTAGCAGAACGGCATGAAGACCATATTCTCCGGAACGTCGCGGTCGGAGCGGACCTTGACCTCGACCGCGCCGCGGCGGGTCTCGAGCCGGATGAAATCGCCGGGCGCTAGCTTCTTCCTGTGCATGTCCTTTGGCGACATGAACGCGACCGCCTCGGGTTCGATCTGGTCGAGCACCTGCGCGCGCCGGGTCATGGAGCCGGTGTGCCAATGCTCCAGCACGCGGCCGGTCGAGAGCACCATCGGATATTCGGCGTCGGGGATCTCGTCCGGCGGGATGACGTGAGCCGGCACGATCTTGCCGCGGCCGCTCGCGGTCGGGAAGCCCGTGGTGAAGATGATCTCGTTGCCGGGCATGTCGGGACCATCGACAGGATAGGTGACCGCGCCCTCGCGGACCAGCCGCTCCCAGGTGATGTTCTTCAACGACGGCATCAGCTCTGCCATCTCGGTGAAGACATCGCCGGGACCGGCATAATTCCACGGCAGGCCCATGCGCTTGCCGATCTCCTGGATGATCCAGAGATCCTGCCGCGCATCGCCCGGCGGCTTGATCACCTGGCGCGCGAGCTGCACGCGGCGATCGGTGTTGGTGAAGGAGCCTTCCTTTTCGGCAAACGCCGAGGCCGGCAGGATGACGTCGGCGTGGAACGCGGTCTCGGTGACGAAGAGATCCTGCACCACGAGATGATCGAGCATGGCAAGCGCCTGGCGCGCATGCTGGAGATCGGGGTCGGACATCGCGGGGTTTTCGCCCTCGATATACATGCCCTTTATCTCGCCAGCGTGGATCGCGTTCATGATCTCGACCACGGTCAGACCGCGCACGGGATCGAGATCCTGGCCCCACAGCTTCTCGAACGCACCGCGCATGTCGTCGCGGCCAACCGGCTGATAGTCCGGCAGGAACATCGGGATCAGACCGGCATCGGAGGCGCCCTGCACGTTGTTCTGGCCGCGCAGCGGATGCAGGCCGGTGCCGGGGCGACCGACCTGGCCGGTGATCAGCGCCAGCGCAATCAGGCAGCGCGCATTGTCGGTGCCGTGGACATGCTGGCTGATGCCCATGCCCCAGAAGATGATCGACGATTTTGCCCGCGCATAGGTTCGCGCGACCTCACGCAGGGTCTGCGCCGGGATACCGCAGATCGGCTCCATCTTCTCCGGCGTGAACTCCTTGATCTTCTCTTTGAGGTCCTCGAACCCCTCGGTGTAGCCGGCGATGTATTGGTCGTCGGTCAAACCTTCCGTGATGATCGTGTGGATCATCGCGTTCAGCATGGCGACGTCGGAGCCCGGCTTGAACTGCAGATGCTTGGTCGCGTGGCGCGACAGCGTCTGCCGCCGCGGGTCCATGACGAACAGCTTTGCGCCGTTCTGCTTGACCGCGTTCTTGATGAAGGTCGCGGCGACCGGATGATTCACGGTCGGGTTGGCGCCGATCACGATGATGACTTCGGCGTCCATCGCAGCCGAGAACGGCGCCGACACCGCGCCCGAGCTCAGGCCTTCGAACAGCGCCGCGACCGACGAGGCGTGGCACAGACGGGTGCAATGGTCGACGTTGTTGGAGCCGAAGCCGGTGCGCACCAGCTTCTGGAACAGATAGGCCTCCTCGTTCGAACCCTTCGCCGAACCGAAGCCGGCCAGCGCCTTCACGCCCTTCTCGTCGCGGATCTTGACGAGGCCCTTGGCCGCGATGTCGAGAGCTTCTTCCCAGCTCGCTTCGCGGAAATGCGTGAACGGATTGGCCGGATCGACCTGGTCGTTGGAATCCTTCTTCGCGTTCGGCAGCCGAACCAGCGGCTTGGTCAGGCGATGCGGATGGTGGATGTAGTCGAAGCCGAAGCGGCCCTTGACGCAGAGACGGTTGCGGTTGGCCGGGCCATCGCGGCCCTCGGCATAGATCACCTTCTCGTCTTTGACCTCATAGGTCACCTGGCAGCCGACGCCGCAGAACGGGCAGAGCGAATCCACCTTCTTGTCGGCATAGACGACACGGGTCTGCGCCTCGTCGAGCATCACGGCCGGCATCAGCGCTCCGGTCGGACAGGCCTGCACGCATTCGCCGCAGGCAACGCAGGTGGACTCGCCCATGGGATCGTCGAAATCGAACACGATTTTCGAGCCGTGGCTGCGATAGGCCATGCCGATGACGTCGTTGACCTGGACCTCGCGGCAGGCGCGCACGCACAGGCCGCACTGGATGCAGGCATCGAGATTGACGCGCATCGCCGGATGGCTGGCGTCGGTCGCCCAACGCTCGGCGGCGGGGAAGCGGCTTTCGGTGACGCCCGTGGTTTCGGCCCAATGCCAGAACTTGGAGTCCGGATCGTGCGAGGTCTCGCGCGCCGGCTGATCGGCGACCAGCAGCTCCATCACCATCTTCTGCGCCGATACAGCCCGCGCGGATTCGGTCTTCACCTTCATGCCGACCGACGGCGTGCGCTTGCAGGACGCCGCGAGCACACGCTCGCCCTCGATCTCGACCATGCAGGCGCGGCAATTGCCGTCGGGGCGATAATCCGGCGCGGGCGAATAGCACAGATGCGGAATCTCGCGGCCCTGACGTTTTGCGACTTGCCAGATCGTCTCGCCTGCATTGGCCTCGACCTGCTTGCCGTCGAGCTCGAACGTAATCTTCGTCATTCGGCCGCTTCCTTGAACTCGTCAGGGAAATATTTGATCACAGTGGACAGCGGATTCGATGCCGCCTGTCCAAGCCCGCAGATCGAGGCATCGCGCATCGCCTGGCTCAATTCGTCCAGGAGAGCGCGGTTCCAGACCGGTTGCTGCATCAGCAGCGCGGCCTTCTGGGTTCCGACGCGACACGGCGTGCATTGGCCGCAGCTCTCGTCCTCGAAGAACTTCATCAGGTTCAACGCGGCCGCGCGCACGCTGTCCTGTTGCGACAGGATCACGATCGCGGCAGAGCCGATGAAGCAGCCGTATTTTTCAAGCGTGCCGAAATCGAGCGGGATGTCGTCCATCGCCGCCGGCAGGATGCCGCCGGACGCACCACCCGGCAGGTACGCATAGAACTGATGGCCATCGGCCATGCCGCCGCAATATTCGTCGATCAGCTCGCGCACGGTGATGCCAGCAGGCGCGAGCTTCATGCCGGGATTCTTGACGCGGCCCGAGACCGAGAAACTGCGCAGGCCGTGCCGCTCATGGCGGCCGTGGCCCTTCCACCAATCGGCGCCCTTCTCGACGATGTCGCGCACCCACCACAAGGTCTCGATGTTGTTGATCAACGTCGGCAGGCCGAACAGGCCAACCTGGAATGGATAAGGCGGCTTGTGCCTGGGCAGGCCGCGCTTGCCCTCGATGCTTTCGAGCAGCGAGGATTCCTCGCCGCAGATATAGGCGCCGGCGCCGCGGCGCATGTGCAGCGTCGGACCGCCCGGCGGGAGCTTTGCGATCTCGCGTTCGAGGATTTCGCGCGATGCCGGATATTCGTCGCGCAGGTAGATGTAGATATCCGAGGCCTGCACCACATGGGCGCCGATCAGCATGCCCTCGAGGAAGCGGTGCGGATCGCTCTCGAGATAGACGCGGTCCTTGAACGTGCCGGGCTCGCCCTCGTCGCCGTTGATCGCCATCAGCCGGGGACCGGGCTCGCCCAGCACCGCGCGCCATTTCCGTCCCGTCGGGAATCCGGCGCCGCCGAGACCGCGCAACGAGGCGTCATCGAGTGCCTTCAGCAGGTCGTCCGTCGCTAGCTCGCCCGAGCGCAGGCGATTGAGCAGATTGTAGCCGCCGCCGGCGACATAGGCATCATAGCCGATATGTTTGGGCAGATGCGCGTGGGTGTCGCCAGCCTTCACCGCCGCCGTGACATTGGCCACCGTCGCATGGTCAACAAAGTTGTGTCCGACTTCCGCGGCCGGCGCCGTATCGCAGCGGCCGACGCAGGGCGCGCGCAGCACGCGGATGCCGGGGCCCGACGCGTCCTGCAAATCGGCGAGCAGCTTCTCTCCGCCGAGCATCGCGCAGGTCAGCGAATCGCAGACGCGGATCGTCAGCGGCGCGATATCGGGCTCGCCTTCCTTCACCACATCGAAATGTGCGTAGAAGGTTGCAGTCTCGAACACCTCGGCGAACGCGAGCTTCATCTCGTCGGCGAGCGCGGCGAGATGCGCGGCCGAGATCTGGCGGTACTTGTCCTGGATCAGATGCAGATATTCGATCAAGAGATCGCGCCGCCGCGGCCGATCGCCGAGCATCTGCTCGATCTCGTGCGCGGCGGTAGGATCGACCTGCCGTCCCTTGGGCGTGGATTTGGCGCGCTTCCGTCCCTGGCCGGGATGTTCGAACTCGCGAACCTTGTGAACGTCGTCGTTGCTGCTCATGGAGAGGTCGCGTTCTCTTCAAATGCGTGATCAGTCTAGGCCGGATCGCCAAAGCGATCAGCCTTCGTTTCCCGCTTCGATCAGCGGAACCACCGGTTCTGCGTCCCGCCGATCAAGCCAAATTCGACGCAACTCTAGTCTCTGGTATGCCAGATGCAAGACAATTTAGAGCGTCTCTAGAATGATTTAGGAGGCAGGCGGTCGCCCGCCATGCCCCTTTACGCGTGCGCCAGACGGAACCCGATCTCAGGTCTTGCTCATGCACTCTTCGATATAGAACCAGCGGTCATCGCCGGCGAGGCCCTTGGCCTTCACGTCGGCGCGGCAGGCCTTGAGCTTCGGCTTGTTGGCTGCCCATTTCGCCTTCATGTCTTTCAGCTTCTGCATGGTGAGTTTCATCTTGCCAGGCTTGGCTTCGGTCGTTGCAGCAGGCGTCGCCGGTGTCGTTGTCGTCTGCGCGGATGCGGCATGAAGGCCAGCGACGAGCAACGCGGCCGCAAGGCAAGTTCGAAGGCAAGTTCGGGTGCGAATCATTTTAATCCCCCTAAGTCCCATTCTTGATGATGTCTGAAAGGCCAACGAAGCGGGACGCCTGATGAGCATCCCGCTTCTGTTTCAACGGCGGATCAGAAGATTTTGACCGCACTCTCCAATGTCTTCCAGACACCCCAAAGCAGGGGGACGCCGACGAAGGCCCAGAACAGCGCCGCCTTGGCGTCAAGCCCGCCAAATCCGATGCCGTAGGAGCCGTGCGGCCCCGCGGCGGCGGCGTTGGCGCTTGCCGCCTGCAACTTGGCGACATCAGCCTCCTTCATGTGCCATTTCGAATCGACCGGCTTGATCAGATAGTTGCAGATCAGGCCCGCGATCAGCATGGCGCACAGGATGTACATGGTGGTGTTGTAGAGCTGGTCGCGCGGCACGCCTGCCGCGAGTTGGAACTCGCGGATGTAGTTGACGACGACAGGGCCGATGATGCCCGCGGTGGACCACGCCGTCAGCAGCCGGCCATGGATGGCGCCGACGAACTGGGTTCCGAACATGTCGGCGAGGTAGGCCGGCACGGTGGCGAAGCCGCCGCCATACATCGACAGGATGATGCCGAAGCCAAGCACGAACAGGAGCTTCGAACCCATCGCCGCAAAGGTCGGCGCCAGCGCGTAGAGCGCGATGCCGAGGATGAAGAACGTATAATAGGTGTTCTTGCGCCCGATCTTGTCCGACAGCGATGCCCAGAAGAAGCGGCCGCCGATGTTGAACAGCGACAGCAATCCGGCGAAGCCCGCGGCGATCGCGGCGATCTGCGCCTTCTGTCCCGCATCAAGCGCGTTGAAGCCGACGTTAGGCAGGCCGATCAACTTGCCGGCGAAGATCTCCTGGAGCATCGGTGAGGCCATGCCGATCACGCCGATGCCGGCCGACACGTTCAGGCACAGCACCCACCAGATCAGCCAGAACTGCGGCGTCTTGTGCGCGTCGTTGAGATGGACGTTGGCCTTCGAGATCATCGCGTTGGCCTTCGACGGCGCGGTCCAGCCCTCGGGCTGCCAGCCGGGCGGCGGCAAACGATAGCGGAACGCGCCGATCATCATGAACACGAAGTAGATGACGCCCATCGTGACGAAGGTCTCCCAGACGCCGACCGAGGTCGGGGTCTTGAAGTAGTTCATCAACAGGTTCGCCAGCGGCGCGCCGATCATGGCGCCACCGCCGAAGCCCATGATGGCCATGCCGGTCGCCATGCCGCGACGGTCCGGGAACCACTTCACCAGCGTCGAGACCGGCGAGATATAGCCAAGACCGAGACCGATGCCGCCGATCACGCCCGAACCCAGCCACAACAACCAGAGCTGATGGGTGTAAACCCCGATCGCACCGAGGAAGAGGCCGCCGCACCAGCACAGCGCCGAGACGAAGCCGGCCTTGCGCGGGCCTACGCGCTCCAGCCAGCCGCCCCAGACCGCAGCCGCGATACCGAGCAGCACGAAAAAGAGCGTGTACATCCATCCCATGCTGGCGACCTTCCAGTCGCAGCTGGTCGTGAACAGCTCCTGAAACAGCGACATCTCTGCGCACGCCTTCGGCGCGGTCACGCCGATCGCGCGCGACAGCGGCAGCCAGAACACCGAGAAACCGTAGGCCATGCCGATGCAGAGATGGATGCACAGGGCGGCCGGTGGCACCAGCCAGCGATTGAACCCCGCGGTCGCGATGGTCCGCTCGCGATCCAGAAAACCTGCGCCGGCACCCGAAAGTGTTCCAGCGCTCTCGATGGTAGACATGCATTCCTCCCCTGAAGCCGCCCTTCTGAACGGCCTGCCACGACGGTCCTGTTCCTCAGCTGCAGCGCAGCCTTTGTCCCTGCTGCTCCGCACAATGATCGACGCGCGCCAGGATCGTCACGCGCATCCGAGACGTTAAACCCCTAACCTTGGGGGCTATGCCCGACGCCACGGCCGGGCTTCTTTCGATGGCCCATTTGCTCCGCATATCGCAGGCAAGACTCGACCTCCGCGTCTCGGCGGAGGAACTCAATTGGGGCAGAAGTGGTGATCGATGTCGATAGACAAAAGGTAGGTATCAACCGAGTGACCGCCGGCTAAGTGGGCGGCGCACCATTGAGATTTTCTATCGATCGATTGGCCTTCTCAATCAAGAACACGATACGCGCGTCGTTGCGCTCGGTGATCTCCACCGTGTCGCCGGTCTCCCGGATCAGGTTCGGAATGTCAATCACCGACAGGGGATCGGTGCAGTACACTTCGAGCTGATCGCCCGGCTGCAATGGCTTCAGCGCTTTGCGCGTCTTCAGGGCGGGCAGCGGGCATTTCAGTCCGGTGAGATCGAGCGTCGTTCTGGTCATCGGCGCAACATGGCGGGAGGGGCCGATGGCGTCAACGCCAGGACAGCGCCAACATAG